>JAYVCO010000598.1:0-13527 GCA_043749935.1 Planctomycetia bacterium | reverse complement strand
GCGATTTGTGGACGATCATGAAATGAGAGAGGACAGTGACCAGAAACGTTCAGTCGAAGGCCGTAATGCTTTCCGGAGTCTTTAACTGATGGCGAGAGTTCTGGTTACCGGCGCCACCGGGTTTATCGGGTCCAAATTGACCCAGCGGCTCGTCGAGCGCGGCGATGACGTCACGTGCCTGGTCCGCGCTAGCTCCAAAGTCGACCATTTGCGCGACCTGAGTGTACAGATGGTGCTAGGGGATGTGCGAGACGACGAGGCCATCAGCGCGGCGGTCAAGTCGGTGGATGTGATCTATCACGTGGCGGGACTTACCACGGCCTTTCGCACGAAAGAGTTGATGCAGGTCAATGCCGAAGCACTTGGCAAGCTCCTCGCGGCCTGCACCGATTGCGATCAGCCACCGATCGTGCTGTTTGTTTCGTCGCTGTCTGCCGCGGGTCCTTCCGCGCCGGACCGGCCCCGGGCGGAAAGTGACTGCCCTGCTCCCGTTTCTAACTATGGCCGCACCAAACGAGCCGGCGAAATCGTCGCCGAGGAATTTGCCGCTCGCGTGCCAATTACGATTGTACGGCCGCCGATCGTGTTCGGCGAAGGCGATTTGCCGATGTCCCACGTTTTTCGGTCCATCGCCCGCTTCAACCTTCATCTGGCAGTGGGCATGGCGCAGTACCGTTACGCGATGGTGCACGTCTGGGATTTAGTCGACGCGCTGATTCTCTGCGCCGAAAAGGGTAGTCGGCTTTCCCCGGCGAGCGAGCATCGGAATGGATGTGGATCGTCGCGAGGGTACTATTTCGTTGCCGACAACGAGCAGCCGACTTTTGCCGATTTTGGCCGCATGATCGGCGACTCGATGGGCCGCCATCGTGTGCGCGTGTTTAGCAGTCCCGGGCCGGTGCTGCTTTGGACATGCGCGGCAATGGCCGAAGCCGCCTCCCGTTTGCGCGGACGACCGCACATCTTCAATCTGGACAAAGCTCGCGATGCCCTGGCGGGGAATTGGACCTGTAATTCACAAGCGATTCGCGATGAGTTGGGCTTCGCGCCGCGCGCCACTCTGTCCGAACGATTGCAGCAAACGACCGACTGGTATCGACAACAGAATCTGCTGTAATTCTCGATCGCGGCCCTTTCGCAGCTTGCGAGCCGCTACTCTGGGTTCTTATCATGAACCTCGCGCGCTGCTCACAATTCGGCGCTCATCGCACAAGCGGCGAGATTCTTCCGGGGTTTTTTTGCAATGGCCAATCGACTCGAAGGACAAATCGCCTGGATCGGCGGCGGGGCGTCGGGCATCGGGGCCGCCGTCGCATCGCTTTTCGCGGTGGAAGGTGCCCGCGTCTGCGTGGCTGACGTGCAGAGCGATCTTGGCGAAACCTTGGTGCGCGAGATTGGGCGAGCGGGCGGCCAGGCGCTGTTCACCCCCTGCGATGTCACTCGCGAAGCGGAAGTCAAGGCTTCGATTGACCAAACGGTCGAACAATTCGGCGGTTTGCAGATCGTGGTCAACTGCGCCGGCGTGGTCCACGTCGCTCCACTCGAACAATACAGCGAGGTGGAGTGGGACCAGTTGATGGCCGTCAACGTGAAATCAATTTTCTTCTCGATCAAGCATGCGATTGCCGAACTGCGAAAGAACCGCCGCAGTTACGTGGTCAATATCGGTTCGGTGAGCAGCTTTGTCGGCCAGTCGGGCACGCCGGCGTATACCGCCTCGAAGGGAGCCGTCTTGCAGCTCTCGCGGTCGCTTGCCCTGGACTATGCTGCCGATGGCTTGCGCTCGAATTGCATTTGTCCCGGGATCACCGACACGCCGATGCTGCGGTTTCATTTGAGCACCGCGTCCGATCCCGAGGCCGCGCTGGCCGAACGGTTGAGGCGCGTGCCGCAGGGCATTGCCATGCAGCCGCTCGACATTGCCAAAGCCGCCCTGTATTTATCGTGCGAAGACTCATCTGGCGTCACGGGTACGTCGCTGGTGGTCGACGGCGGTTACCTGGCCGCGGCCGAATGGAACACTTCGCACTCGCGATTCATGGAACCTTGAGCCCATCGCCATGAAACTCAAACTGGCCTGCGCCGATTTCAGCTTTCCGCTGCTGGCCCACGACTCGGTGCTCGATTTGATTGCGATGCTCGGTTTCGAGGGCGTCGATATCGGGCTATTCGAAGGCCGGTCTCACTTGTGGCCGTCGCGAGTGTTCAAGAAGTTGGACCAATCGGCTCGTGAATTGCGCGACAAACTGCACGATCGGGGCTTGCGGGCAGCGGACATTTTCTTGCAAACCGCAGCTGATTTCGTGTCGCTTGCCCCGAACCATCCGGACGCCAAACGTCGCCGCAAAGCACGCGATCTGTACCTTCGCACGCTCGAGTTTGCCTCGATCTGCGAGTGCGGCCATGTGACGGCGCTGCCCGGCGTCCATTTTCCCGAAGAGCCGCGTTCGGCATCCTTGGCCAGAAGTTGCGAAGAACTTGCCTGGCGCGCCGAGCAGGCCGCGAGCCGCAAGCTCGTGTTTTCCGTCGAAGCACACGTTGGCTCCATCGCATCAAGGCCAAAGCAGGCTTCGGAACTGCTCAAAGGGACACTCGGTCTGACACTTACGCTCGACTATACCCACTTCACGAAAGTTGGCATTCCCGATGCCGATATCGAACCACTGGTCGCGCATGCCAGCCATTTTCATGCCCGTGGGGCCTGTCGAGGCCGGCTGCAAGCCTCGGTGGCGAACAACACGATCGACTATCGTCGAGTGCTGAAAGCCATGCAGAGTTGCGGTTACCCAGGATACGTGGGAGTCGAGTACGTGTGGATCGACTGGGAACACTGCAACGAAGTCGATAATCTTTCGGAGACGATTCTGATGCGGGATTTCTTCCGCTCTCAGAATGGCAAAGCGCGCGCTCATCAAGCAAAATAGAACGGCGCTAGCTAATCCGTGTTCACGTCCCTCTGATTCACACCGCAGGAGTTCAACAATGCACGTAGTTCGGTCTTGGCTGACAGGTCGCTCGGCTTGCGGCGTGATTGCCTTGTGCGGTTTGTTGCAAGCGGCTGCCACGGTCCACGCTCAAAGTGAACCGATGGCCAAGATGGCGCCACCGATTTCGATTCATCCGGAAAACCCGAAGTATTTTTTGTTTCGCGGAAAACCGTTGGCTTTGATTGCGGCCGGAGAACATTACGGCTCGGTCGTGAATCGTGCGTTTGACTTCGACCGCTATCTGGCCGATGCGGCCGAGAAGAAACAGACCGTAACGCGGACGTTCTTGTTATTCCGCGAACAGCAGAGCTCGCGCAACCCAAGCTCGCCGATCAAGCCCGAGTCGCCCGATTATCTGGCACCCTGGGTTCGCACGGGTCCGGGAAAGGCGATGGATGGCGAGCCGACGTACGACCTCGATCGGTGGAACGAAGAGTATTTTTCCAGGTTGCACAAGTTTTTGGAACGAGCCGGCCAGTTGGGCGTCGTCGTCGAGTTGACGCTGTTCAGCAATACCTACGGCGACAATGTCTGGGCTTTGAATCCATTGCGCGCGGCCAACAATGTGCAAAAGATCGGAGCGGTCGAATGGCAAGAGTACACAAGCCTGAAGGACAGCTCGCTTAACGCGCGCCAAATGGCTTATGCCCAGAAGGTTGTGCAAGAGACGAGCCGCTTCGACAACATTTATTACGAAATCTGCAATGAGCCCGGCGGCGGTTTTGCGGGTCATGCCTCGCCGGCCGACGTCGACGCCTGGCAGGCGGAAGTGGGCCGCGTCGTTCGCGCCGAGCTGAAAAAACTGGGACGCACTCAACTTGTGTTTGCCTCGCAGGCCTTCAGCTACACACCCAAGTTCACCCAAGAGCTTGATGCTACGTTCAGCGGTTCGCTGGCCGATGCCGCCAATGTCCATCCCCTGCCCAATACGGTGTTGGGTGGCCGGGCTTATATGCTCGGCAACTTCATGTCCAAGGAATTGACCCTGGCCGAATTGATCGATTTTTGCCGCGCCGCCCAGCACTATCCCAAGCCTTGCGTCATGGACGAGGACAATACGGCTTCGCTGTATCGCGACTCAACCGGATGGACGATTCACCGCAAACGCGCCTGGGTCTCGGCGCTCGGTCAGGCCCATTACGATTTCATCGATTTTTCGGTGACGGTTGGCAGCGAGACGGGCACAAAAGAATCATCCGCTCAAATTCGGATTTGGATGAAGCACCTGTCCGAGTTCTTGCACGCCTTCGATTTCGTGCACGCTAGTCCTGTTGCCGATTGGATCGAGCGAAAGCCAGCGCATTTGGTGTCGGCCGCTTTGGCGGTGCCCGGAAAGGACTATGTGGCTTATCTGGCGGACGCTCGCGAAGTTACGGACCCAGCCGCGGGCGAGCCGATTCAGGGTGAAATCTCGTTCCGTTTGCCGTCAGGCGACTATCGAGTCGAATTGGTTTCGCCCACGACCGGTGGCCGCTCGCCGGGGCTGAAGGTGCAGGGGGGTATGGAACCGATCAAGCTCGATTTGCCTGAATTTCGGCACGACATCGTGGTTCAGGCCCGACGCCTGCCGTGAGTGGAACAGCGGTTTGGGTGCGATGCGAGTGCCCACTCACGAAAAGCTCATTAGGTACAGGCTGGTTTCCACGGTGAAATCCATTAAATTGGATCTCGCCTGCTGACTCAAACCAATACCCTTTCCCTGGGGCCACCGCCATGCGTCATTTTCTCGCTGTGCTTGCGATGATTTCATTGCTTGGTTTTGCCATGATCGGCCAAGCCGAAGAAAAGCCCCGCTTCCCGGGCAAGACCGAGCAAGGCTACTTGCTGCCCAACGGCTGGACCATCACCCCTGCGGGCGAACAGATCATTCTGAGAGATTTGCCGCTCAACATCGTTCCGTTGGCCGATAGCCGCCACGTGTTGGTCGGCACCAGCGGCTACAACGCTCACGAGTTGACACTCATCGATTTGCAATCGAAAGCGAAGCTACATACCGAAACCGTTCGTCAAAGCTGGTTCGGACTGGCGCTGGCGCCAGATGAAAGCAAACTGTGGTGGTCCGGCGGCGGCGGAGCGGCACTGCATCCCTTTGGCCTTCAGGGTGGCAAACTGTCGCGCACCGACAATGGCGACCCGACAGCGGGCATGGAAAAAGACGGTGCCAACAAAAAGAAATTTCGCAGCGGCCTCTGTCTCGATAATCAGCGTAAACTACTGTATTCGCTCGACATGGATGCAGGCACATTGCTGGCCATCAATTTGACCGGAAAGCAACCCGAGCGGACTGCTACGCTTGGCGGCAAACCGTATGATATCGTGATCGCGCGTAACGGTTCACGGCTGTATGTTTCCGATTGGGCTGGCAGCCGAGTGTTGGCCGTCGATCCGACCGACTTGCGCGTGGTGGCCAGGATCGCGGTCGGCGAGCATCCTAATCAACTCGCCGTGCACCCAAAAGATGATCGAATCTTCGTGGCCTGTGCCAACAGCAATCACGTGGCGGTGATCGATACGAAACGGGGAATCGTGACCGAGACGATTTCCACTTCACTGTTTCCCAAAGCGCCAGAAGGCAGCACACCCGACGCGTTGGCGGTCTCACCCGATGGCGGAAAGCTGTACGTCGCCAATGCCGACAACAACTGCGTGGCCGTAGTCGACATTTCGCTCGTGAGTCACAGCCAGGTGCAGGGATTCATACCGACAGGCTGGTATCCGACGGCCGTGGCCGTGACCCCGGACGGCAAGAATCTTTTAGTCGGTGTCGGCAAGGGCAACCAAACCAAGGCCAATCCGATCTCCGCGCCCCAAGAGCCAGAAAAGCCCGGCGATCCGCCGGCCCGACGTCGGCCTTACCCGTACATTGGCACCACGCTCTCTGGCGCCTTGTCGATCGTGCCGATACCTGACGTCGGCCAGTTGGCGGCGTACACCGAGGTGGTCTATCGCAACTGCCCGTACTCCGACAAGCTGTTGACGGATGCTCCTCACTCGGAAAAAACCGCCATTCCAAACAAGGTTGGCGACCCGTCGCCGATCAAGCATGTGATCTACATCATCAAGGAGAATCGCACGTACGACCAGGTTTTTGGCGACATTGGCCGGGGCAGTTGCGATCCGGGCTTGGTGATGTTTGGCCAGGAAGTCACGCCGAATCATCACAAGCTCGCCAACGAGTTCGTGCTGTTGGACAATCTGTATTGCAACGGGCACGTCTCGGCCGACGGGCATCCCTGGTCGACAATGGCCTACAACACCGACTACATTGCGCGCAATTGGGCCCTCACTTATTCGGGCCGCGACGGCGTCGATGACGACGACGATGGCGATCTGCAAAAGGCCCCCTCGGGTTACCTGTGGGATTCTTGTGCGCGACACAACCTCACTTATCGTAGTTATGGCGAGTACGGCGGTCGCGTGAGCCAGCCTGATGGCTCGGTCAAAATCGAGGGCCGCGTGCCGGGCTTGGTCGGTCACATGTGCCCCACCTTTGGAGTGCCGAAGCAACCGGGCACGAAATCGCGCGACACCGACAACGTCGACACGTTCCTGGCCGAGCTTCGCGAATTCGAAAAGAACGACAGCTTGCCCAATTTCATCATCATGAGTCTGGGCGAAGATCACACTAGCGGCACGAGTCCCGGCGCCTTCACGCCTCAGGCCTGCGTGGCCAGCAACGACGTGGCTTTGGGCCGGCTAGTCGAAGCGGTTAGCCGCAGCAAGTTTTGGAAAGAGACCGCGATCTTCGTCATCGAAGACGATGCCCAGAATGGGCCCGACCATGTCGACGCGCATCGCACCGTCGGGCTGGTCATCAGCCCCTACGTCAAGCGCAAAGCCCTCGACAGCACGCAATATACGACCGTCAGCATGATTCGCACGATGGAGTTGATCTTGGGCCTCGAGCCGCTGAGCCAGTTCGATGCGTCCGCGCAGCCGATGTTTGCAACTTTCAGCAACAAGCCAGACATGACGCCGTATACGGCCGAAAGCGCGCGGATCGATGTGAACGTCAAGAACACGATGTTGGCTTACGGCGCCGAACGATCGAGCAAGATGGACTTCAGCGAATACGACAAGATCGACGATTTCGAGCTGAATGAGATTCTCTGGCGAGCCATCAAGGGCAAGAACGCGCCCCTGCCGCCGGCAGTCCGCAGGGCCATTGCCTATCGAATCCAGCCGCGCTAGCAGCCTGTTGATTTACTCAACAGGCCGCGACATCGCAGGGATGCGATGACAAAATAGCGACGTAAGCCGTTATTTTGCGCTTCCGTGCGGAGCTTGGCTCCGCACTTAGCGACGTTGAAGAATGCCACGATGGCATTCTTCAATGGGTTAGGCAGAACCTTTACCGGCGCAGATAAATCACGTTGGTTCCATCCCCCGCGTATTGGTCAAACAAGCCAGCAACGGCCGAGATGGGCTGCTCGACGAAGTGTCCGTCTGAGCATGTGCAAACGTGCGTAAACCGCTGACGGACCAGGTCGAGATATTCTTGCCGCGAGGTACCCGCGCGCTCGATCGCCCGGGGATAGAACTCGCTTACGACTGGAATCCCGCGTGCTAGCGTCTTCGACGCTCCCTCAAGGAAATGGCCTTCGTGCCCTTCGATGTCCATCCACACCAGGCCAACTCGATCGGCAAGATGGCCGAGCTCTCCCTCCAGGAGCCCGTCGCAACTCACCGTCTTGATGCGCACGCTGCGCCGCCACTTCGCCGAATCCGGCCTATGCGACTCGTTTCGAATAAAGTGGCCGCCGGAATTGCCTTCGTCGAGCATCAGGTCGAATTCGCCCGATCGCGACGACAGGGCCACCTGGCGGCACTCGATCGCCAACTCATAGCCGTTTTGTCGCACATTGTGCTCGAGCAACCTGAAGTTGTCCGGCTCGGGCTCGAAAGCGACCGCATGGCGAAACCACCCATGCTTCACCAGTGCGATCGCGATCATGCCGATATTGGCGCCCACATCGAGCACGACGTCACGCTTAGCCGAACGCAACCTGGCCCGATCCAGGTACTCGATCACTTGCGTTACATAGTGTTGCTCGTAGGCCCGCCGGACATAGAGAAACTTACTGATCAGGCGGTCGCCGCTGTTAAACGTTAGCCGCCCGTTCCAAGTGTCGGCAGTTAGCTCGACGCGATCGTGTCTCGACTGCATCAACGACCACCGCATCTTGCGGAGAATGCGAGAAGGTTCGTGAAAATAAGGGAGCAGCGACATCCGTGGACCACCTCCAAGCGGGCCTGAGCGGGCCGCATTATAGGTGGGCTGGCGAAGCCGGCAAACAGCAATCCAAGCGCGTCGCCAGCTAGAACGTTATCACGCCGGGCATTCCCTGCGCGCGTCGCCAGGCTGACAGTTGGCCCAAATGCAATGCATGGTGCGAGGTCAGGATATGGACCATGGCCACTCCCACGGTAGGCAGGAGCGGACGTAACTTCGGATTCGGGAATTCGCGGTCAAAGGCTTCCTTCGGCGCTTCTTTGACAGCACTCACCAGGCGACGGAAGCCCTTTTCATACGCTTCCAAGAGCTCCGCTTTCGAGGGGTAGGCGGCCCGATCGGTGTGCGGCTTCGACGACAGGTTGAACAGCGTAGCCCACTCGGGCGACATGCTGGGCGTGCCGCCGAAAACGCGAATCATCGAATCGAAGACAAACGCGAGGTGGCCCAAGACCCAGGCTGCGTGGTTCATGCCGGCGAATGGCTGTACGCACATCTTGTCTTCGGGAAGGTCGGCCACCAGCTTCTTGGCGTAATCCACATTGACTTCCCCGGCCCGGAAAATGTGATCGAGCATTTCGTTCTCTCCTGTTAGAAATAGCAACGGTCTAAATCAACCGAACCGCCGGCGAACCCGGGACGACATTCCGAACTTCGATCATTACTTGAAGGGCACGTGATAGCCGGCGACTTTAAGCCGGATGCGATACAAACTTTTGTCGATGCTGACGTACAACATCGTATCTTCACCGCCGATGCCGAATTCACAATTGCTAGGTATCCCGACAGGCTCCGCTGCTCCGGCCTGGTTGGGCGGACCAGTGGGGATGAAGGCGAGCTCCTTGCCCGTCGGATCGATGACCATCACGCCCGGCCGCTTCAGGCTGCGGCAGGTCAAATAAATGTTTCCCTTGGCGTCAACGCACATCCCGTCGCAGCCGTTTTCGGAGCCGAAGTCGACCAGCGTTTTGCGTGGTCCATCGATCAGCCCTGCGGCAGAAAGTGGAAAAGCATAAACTTTCATGGCACCGGGTTTGGGTGGCGGAGCCGTCGGGTCGATCCGATCGGTGCCATTATTGTGATCGCCCACGTAGAGTGTTTTTTGATCGGGGCTGAGCGCCACGCCGTTTGGCTTTTCCACATCGTGAGTAATCTCGATCACCGAGCCGTCGGTGTTGATGCGATACACGGCCCGATGCTCCAGCTCACGCGGTTCGGTGCCGAGATAGCGCGGATCGGAAAAATAGATTCGACCTTGCGTGTCGATGCACAGATCGTTGGGCGCATTGAACCGTTTGCCCTGGTACTTGTCGGCGATTGTTTCGCTTTTTCCGGTTTTGATGTTCCAGCGCGAAACGCGCCGGCCGCCTTGATCGGCCCCTTCGCAGGCCACGAGGTCGCCATTGGCATCGCACGTCAGGCCATTGGCCTTGCCGCTATCGGCGGTGAACACTGTAACTTTGCGGGTGCCCGGGTCGAATCGCAGTATCATTCCGGGATCCGGGCCGAACGGCATGTCGGTAAAATAAATGCTGCCGTCGGGAGCGACGGCCGGCCCCTCGGTCAAACCGCCGTTGAGCTTGGCGGTGCGCGTGAAGAGCAACTCGATCTTCGCCCCCTCGGGCACGATCGGGTTTTCCGCTGCCCGCATTCGAGCGCTAAAGGCAGCAAGAAATAACGTGGCGACGATCAAAGTAGTAATCAAGCTGCGCATGGATGTCCTCACTAGTGAGCTGTGGCCTGGGCAGTCAATCGAACAACGAGCCGACAGTTTAGCCGGCACGGATTGGTTTCTCAAACGTTTTCGACAGGCATGTTCTCGACGGGCACGTTTAGCGATCGGCAGGTGTCGGTGATAGCTTTCCAGGTATTGCCATCCAGCTCGATTCCGTCCCGCAGCCGTTTGGCCTTGGTGTTTTCCTCGATTTCACCCGGCATCAGGATCTCGCCGCCCGGTTGGGCCTTTTCGGAACTCTTGACCCACTCGATGAATCGATCGACCTCGGCGCCGAATGTCTGGTCGTCCTGAAAGAACTTAGGATCGATATAAATCGATAACATCCCATTGCCGAGCCGGTTGGCGTTCGCCGGATTGCTGGCTCCGCCGCCGGTGAGTGCACCGGCCAGAATCTCCGTGATGATGCCCAAGCCGTAACCTTTGTGGCCGGCAATCGAAAGGATGGCGCCGGGAGGATTGCCATAGAACACCTTAGGGTCGGTCGTGGGTTGGCCTTTGGAATCTATGATGCAATTCTCAGGCACATCGACTCCCTTGTTGAGCGCCACTTTTAGCTTGCCCTCGGCGATCGTGCAGCACGACATATCGAGGATCATTGGTGCGCCGTTTTTGACGGGCACGCCGGCAGCCATGGGGTTTGCTGAAAGCCGGCGATTGATGCCCCCGAATGGCGCGACCAGGATGCCCGCACCGCTGGTGTTGACGAAGTGTACCGACAGTTTGCCCGCCTCGGCCGCCAAGGTGGGCCAATCGCCAATACGTCCCAGGTGGCCCGTGTTGCGCAATGCGACCACGGCCACACCGTGTCGAGCGCACTTTTCGATGCCAAGCTTCGTGGCTTGTTCGCCAATGCTCTGGCCGAAGCCATATTGCCCGTCGACGACCGCGATGGCTTCGTTCTCGAAGACAATCTGAATCTTCTGGTTGGGCACGACTTTGCCCGCTCGGAGCCATTCGATGTAATAGGAAATCCGAATTACGCCGTGCGAATCGTGGCCCACCAGGTTGGCTTCGGTCAGGTAATGGCCAATGCGTTCGGCTTCCCGGGGGTTGCAACCGGCCGCCGCAAAGATGTCGCTCGTCAGACGCTTGAGCCGGTCGTGCTGGATTTTCATGCCGTGGTCCTAGTTTGGAGTGCGAACGAATTTTTGCAAAGTATGACAATCGCGAGCAACTAGGCCCCGATTGCCGCCGGCCGAAATCGTGACTTCACTGACGTACACGTCGCCACGATCGTCGACCCACACGTCGTGGGGCGCAAAGAAATCGCCGGGCGCACAGGGATTATCGCCGCCGCCCCAGCGAGCTTGCAACTCGCCTTGCGCATTGAAAACGCTCATCCGCCCGCCAGTTGGATGGCCGGGCGGCGGTTCGTTGCCCGGAAACATCCCAGCGCGATAGCCGAGCTCAGCGACGAAAACATTTCCATCGCGATCGATGAACACCTGACAGGGCCGGGCAACGTCGGTCCATTCGGCCAGGAATTTCCCGCTGGGTGAGAACAATTGGATCCGACTATTCTCGCGGTCGGCGACATACACGGTGCCGCCCTGATCGATGGCAATGCCGTGCGGAACATGGAACTGCCCGCCCTTCGCCCCTGGCTCACCCCAAGACGCAATCAAACGTCCCGTGGACGAAAAGCGATGCACGCGCGCGTTTCCGTATCCATCAGACACCACGATCTCGCCGTTGGGGCTGAGCGCCACGTTCGTCGGAAAGTTGAACGGCGGGCCAGACCGCAAAATCGTGCGATAATCGACGGTCGTTGCTCCGGTGTCCGCATGCCTGCCGCTCGAGCCGAGCGTCAACAGAAGCTCGCCCGAGGGCGTGTACTTGCGCACGGTGTGATCGGAATCGTCGACACAGTAAACGGAGTCATCGGGTCCGATCGAGATTCCGTGCGCGCGGACAAACAGCCCTTCGCCCCACGATCTTAGAAACTTGCCTTGCCGATCAAACACCACGACCGGGTGTTGGCCGCGATTGAAGACGAACGCGCTGCCCGCGGAATCCGTGGCCACCGCGACGACTTCGACAAAGCTCCAGCCTTCTGGCAACTGACCCCAGCCAACTTCGACCCGATAGCGAAACTTGCCTTTCCCAACGTAGATTGGCTCAGCCAAGGCAGCGGGCAGGGCAGGGGACGCGGCGTGTTTTTCTGAGTGGGCCAAAATCTCGGTCCGTTATTCGACGGGGGCCACGCTCGAACGTTCGTCGGGCGGTTCGGGCAAGAACAGCGACGCGGCGGCCGCGGGTATGAACATGAAGCCCGCATAGAACAGCACCAGACGAAAATCGCCTACTTTGCTGAACAATCCAAAAACAACAGTGCCAACCGCGGCGGCGATGCGGCCAATGTTGTAGCAAAAGCCGGCACCGGTCGTGCGTAGAAGCACCGGAAACAACGGCGGCATGTACATCGTGAACAAGGCGAACAGTCCCGACGACGCGCCCAGAAACGGCAAAAAATACCACATCGCTTCTTGCTCGCGCGGCCTGTCATACGTCACATACATGGAAAGGAAATAAGTAACGCACAAAAACGCAATCGTGCGACGATAACCGAACACACGGGCCAGGGCGGCGGCCACGAAATTGCCCACAATCGAGAATACCATCACCACCCCCATGGCCTGGCTGACCAGCTTGTTGCGATCAGCGTCGGTCCAGTCCGCGATGTCGGGCAGGTTGCGCAAGTGCTGCAAATACCAAAAATTGAACGCCCAATGCGCCGTCAACGACAGCGAGCAGACGAGGATCGTCAGCAACGTGATGCGGCGGACGTCGCCTCGAAACAGATCCCAAACGCTCGGTTCCGCACCGCGCTGTTCGAGCTTGGCGGCGTGCCATTGTTCGGTCTCGGGAACGGCAAAGCGAATCCAGAGCGTGATCAAGGCCGGAAAAATGCCGACCAAGAATACGTAGCGATATTCGAGGTCGGCCATCAGATAGGTAGCCAACGTAGCCATGATGATGCCGACGTTCACCGCGGTCTGTAACACGGCCGCCAGCCAGGGTCGCCAATGACGCGGCCAGGTTTCCGATAACAGAGACGCGCCGACGGCCCATTCGCCGCCGATTCCGAGCGCGGCCATGAACCGAAAGATGAGCAAGTGCCACCAGGTGGTCGCGAAAAATGAGAGTCCGGTAAACGCCGCGTAGGTCAGAATCGTTAGCGTTAGTGCCCGGCTGCGGCCCAGCCGGTCGCCGATCCGGCCGAAGAAACCACCTCCCAAGGCCCAACCGACCAAAAACGCGGCTTGAATGATCGAGCTATATGTGCCGACCGAAGGGTCTTTCCGA
This sequence comes from Planctomycetia bacterium, assembly GCA_043749935.1. Taxonomy (GTDB): domain Bacteria; phylum Planctomycetota; class Planctomycetia; order Pirellulales; family PALSA-1355; genus PALSA-1355. The sequence goes on along the minus strand of JAYVCO010000598.1, from coordinate 263 downwards.
TCGACGGCCAACAACTGGGCCACGAACGGAATCGCTACCAGCGTGTACAGGTGCATGTCGAGGCCGTCGAACAGCCAGCCTAGCCAGGCCGCGATCCCCGATTTCCACTGTGCAGATGAAAGGTCTTGCAGTCGCGTGATGTCCTGGCCATTGGCAGCAGCGACAGACAGCCCGGCCGGCGTGGGTTCGACAGAATCAATCGTTTTCATGCGGGTTCGGCTTCTAGCCAGTCTGGCGTTGAGACAATCGCAGTCCGGCAAGAT
>JAYVCO010000597.1:0-4082 GCA_043749935.1 Planctomycetia bacterium | reverse complement strand
CCGCGCGCCGCCGCATTCCTGGCACACCACCATGCCGCGAAAACTATCGAGCTTCTCTCGTCGCGCGGCTTGCAAACTAGTCACGTATTCTTGTTCGAGCAACGTCAGCACGCCTGGAAATTCCTTACCGTCGCCGTGCAAGAATTGTTCGAGCACGCGAGTCTTGAGCTCGGCCATCGGTGTATTCCAAGTGAAGCCGGCCGATTTCATAAAATCGCGAAGCTGCGCTTTTTGGCGGCGGATTTCGGTGGGCGAAAGACCCTTCCAAGGCACGATTGCGCCGTCCGACAACGACAGGCTGTTGTCCAGCATCACTAACTCGGGATCGAACTGAAATCGCGCGCCAAGTCCTTCGCAACTCGGGCAAGCCCCGTAAGGGCTGTTGAAACTAAAGGTGCGGGGTTCCAGTTCTTCGAAGCTGATCTTGCAATGAGGGCAGGCGTAGAGCGTGCTGTAGAGTTGTTCGTTCCAGCCCTCTTTCCCGCGCGTCAAGGCAGTCGAGCCGCTAGCCGCAGGCGCCAGATAGCTGACGATCACGGCCCCTTCGCCGTGAGCCAGGGCCAGGCGCGTCGACTCGGCCAGGCGCGCATCGACCCCTTCGCGAATCACGATTCGATCGACGACGGCTTCGATCTGGTGGTTTTTGCGCGGAGCCAGATCGCCAACCTGGTCGACGTCGAGCACTTCGCCGTTGAGTCGCACTCGAACGAATCCGGCCTTGCGTACCGCGGCAATTACTTCCTTATGCTGGCCTTTGCGCCCGCGGATGAGCGGGGCCATGATGATTACCTTGGTGCCGGTCGGCAGCGCCATGAGATCCTCGATGATCTGTTCGGGCGTTTGCTGGCGAATCACGGCACCACATTGAAAGCAAGCCGCCTCTCCCAGCCGTGCGAACAGCAGGCGCAAGTAATCGTAGATCTCGGTCACCGTGGCCACGGTGCTGCGTGGGTTTTGGCTGCCTGCGCGTTGGTCGATGGAAACCGTCGGCTGCAAACCCTCGATCAGATCGACGTCGGGACGTTCCATCTGGTGCAGGAATTGCCGTGCGTAGACCGAGAGACTCTCGATATATTGCCGCTGCCCCTCGGCAAATAAAGTGTCGAAGGCCAGCGAGCTTTTCCCCGAGCCGCTCGGGCCGGTGATCACGACCAGCCGATCGCGCGGCAGGTCGAGGTCGAGGTTTTGCAGGTTATGAACCCGCGCTCCTCGAATCTGGATGACCTCCGCATCAACGGGCGCCAGCGGCGCCGATTCGACACTTGCGGTCATTGCCTGCCCCAGTCGAGAAAAAGGGAAAGTTTCGCAACTGGTCAGCCTAACATAGAAAGCCGGTTGGGGCAAAGAGGCCTTGGGCGTCCGTGCGCTAGGGTGAATCACTCGGCTCGATCAGCGTTCCCGCTTGGTGATACGATAGAGGTGCGGTGATAGGAGAATTCGGTTTGTGGTTCTGATGCAACGGACACGTCCTCGATGGCAATCAATTCCGTGAACGTCCGCGAGAATTTGGTGCACGACGATGCTGCGTCCACGGTACGCGTTCTGCCGTCTCGGTTCAGGCTCTTGGTCCGGGTGACAACAGCCATCGAATGGGTCTTCGGCGCGATTTCGCTGATCGTTTGCTTGTCGATCGTCGCCACGATTCCCGTCGTGCAGTTGCTCAGCTTGGGCTACTTGCTGGAAGTCAGCGGCCGTGTGGCTCGCGTCGGCCGCTTGAGATCGGGTTTCATTGGAATTCGCAAAGCGGCGCGGTTGTGTGGGATCGCCCTGGGCGTCACAATCCTGATGACCCCGCTGTGGCTCGCGTCGTCGCTACGCATGGCGGCGCACTTGATTGACCCAGCAAGCCCGGCTGCGCGGCGATGGGATTTCGCGATCGCGGTCTTGAGCCTGTTGGTGGCATTGCAGATTGCAACGGGCGCATTGCGAGGTGCTCGGTTGAGACACTTTCTCTGGCCGCGGCCAATGCAGTCAGTGCGGTTCGTGTTGGCTCCCGGCGCCTACGGGCGAGCGCGTGATGCCGTTTGGGACTTCACCCTTGGCCTACGATTGGAGAAATACTTCTGGCTCGGCTTACGCGGGTTTGTCGGCGCCGTAGTCTGGCTGGTGCTGCCGGTCACGATGCTCGCCATGGCGTCACGGCTGCGGCCAGGCGTCGGTACGATCGTGGGACTGTTGGGCGGAGGAGTGCTCAGCCTCGTGCTGCTCCACCTGCCGTTCTTGCAGGCCCGTTTCGCTCAACAGAACCGCCTGGCCGCGATGTTCGAGTTGCGAGCGCTGCGCCAACAGTTCGCCCGAGCGCCCATCGCTTTTTTCGTCGCGCTGTTTTTCACGCTGGTGTCCGCGCTACCGCTTTACTTGTTGAAGATCGAAATCGTGCCGCGCGAAGCGGCATGGCTACCGAGCCTGCTGTTCGTGATTTCCATCTTTCCCGCCCGGCTTTCCACGGGTTGGGCGTTGTCACGTTCCGCGAAACGAGATGCCGCGCGGCACTGGTTTTGGCGCTGGGCGAGCCGTCTGGCAATGCTGCCTCTGGCGGTCGCCTACGTGTTCTTGGTGTATTTCACGCAATACTTGTCGTGGTACGGCGTGTGGAGCCTCTACGAGCAGCACGCGTTCCTGGTGCCTGCTCCATTCTTGGGACTATGAGCTATTCCCCGACTTGCGTTACGCCTGGGGCAGATGAATGGCAAACGTGCTGCCGACTCCCAGGGTACTTTCGACCGAGACGCGGCCGTGGTGTGCTTGGATGATGTGCTTGACGATCGCCAACCCGAGACCGGTGCCGCCCAGCTTTCGGCTGCGAGCCCGATCGACGCGGTAAAATCGCTCGAAGATGCGTGACAGGTGTTCATTGGCGATTCCGCAGCCTCGGTCTGTGACGCTGATCGTGACTTCGCCGTCGCCTTCCGTCGCGCTGACGAGCACCTGGCGGCCAGGCTCACTGTATTTGATGGCATTGTCCAACAGATTGACCACGGCCTGTTCCAGCAATAGCGAGTTGATTCTGGCGTTCAACTGCGAATCGCTGTCAATCACCACCTCGATATTTCTTTCTTGCGCCCCGGCATAACAAGTATTGAGCGCCGATTCGAGCATGGGCCGCAACAGGGCCGGCTCGAGCGCGATGTCGTCGGCATCTTCGCTCTGTTCGATTTTCGACAAGCTCAACAAGTCTTCGATGATCGCATGCAGCCGATCGGATTGCTTGGCAATGATCCGCAGGAACCGATCGGAATCCAGCGGGTTCTGCATGGCGCCATCGAGCAGAGTTTCGACAAAGCCCTTGATCGACGTGATCGGCGTTTTTAGTTCGTGCGACACGTTGGCGACGAAGTCGCGGCGGATGTGTTCCAGCCGGCGAAAATCAGTCACGTCGTTCAAGACGATGACGGCGCCGATCGCGTGTCCTTCCAAGTCGTGCAGCGCCGAGCCGCGGGCTTGCATCACTCGGCCCCGATCGCCGTGCAGCAGCACGTCTGCCTCGACCGGCTCCTCGCATGACAAGGCGCGGCTGATGAACCGGCTCAAATCGGCATTGCGCACGACCTCTTGCAGTCGCCGGCCCTGGGCTTGTGATTGCTCCAGGCCCAAAAGCCGGCCAGAAGCGGTGTTCATGCTGATGACGCGCTCTTGGCTGTCCACGGCCAATACGCCTTCGGCCATGCTGGCCAAGACGGCCTTCTGCTCGTTATTGTTCCGTATCAGGATGCGAATCCGCTGTTCGAGCTGATCTGCCAGATGGTTGAAGGCGTCGGCCAATTCCGCGAATTCACGGATCTCGGGCGAAGTGACCCGCGCCGCCCACTCACCCTGAGCCAGCCCTTCCATTGCTCGCCGCATGGATTCCAAAGGTTCGCGCAATCCCCGCGATATCCACCAGGCCAGCAGCGGAGCAAGCGCGGCGAGCACTAGCCCGATTAGCAGGCATTGCAGTTGCAGTTGTGATAGTGCCGCATCGAGCTGTGCAAGCGAAGTGGAGAGATAGAGGACGCCGGCCATCCGATCGTGGCGAAACAGAGGAGCGGCCAGATAGAACATCCGCTGGTCCAAAGCCGCGATGTAGCGCACGAATTCCTGCC
>JAYVCO010000596.1:0-4103 GCA_043749935.1 Planctomycetia bacterium | reverse complement strand
CCGACGAATGACGCCAACCCGTTAGTCTTCCGCGGGCCACCATTCTTCCAGTTCGCCAACCAGAGTGACATCCGCTTCTGGGAACAGCGATTGAACTCTTGCCCGCCCCTTTTCGTCCCAATGGCTCTCGAGCAATTGAATGCGCCCGTGCGGGTAAATGCCGAGGTAAGGATCTAGTTGTCGCCAAATCCAGGGGAGATCCTTCCAACGTCCACCTCCCCAGATTCGGATCGTTGGAACTCGCTCACCGTTGATTTCGGCATATTCGCCATTAACGAGTTTATCACGCGAGCGAATCGCGCTGATTTGCACAGACAGCCAGATCATCGGCGCCGCCGCCAACGTCATCGCCAAGAACAGCGTCGTTAGAGAGAATCTGAACCAGCGGCGTTTAGGCTCTGGCGTGACGGCTTGCGAGTCTGAATCCTTCATTTCAACCACAACAAAACGCCGAAACTGGGCTCGCCGCCGTCATAGATCGAACTTCCCGGGCGATTGGGATCTGGCTGCGGAATGCGATCGCGCAACAGCTCGATCGGCCCCGGCTGGCTGACGACTTCCGTAGTTCCAACCCCCGCCAAATGCACGCTCGTGCCATGTGATAAGTCATCCGCTTGTTCATCGGTCAGTTTGTAATTGATCTTCAATTCCCTGCCGGGCACTTGCACGACGAAGACATGCTTGCCCTCCGAGTAGCGACGCATGAATGCCTCGACGGTCATTTGGCCCGAAATGCCAAAGGTGCACGTGCCGACGGGTTTGACGTCGAAGCCTTTGGCAGGAATCTTGCCGACGGCGAGATTCAGCGAGCACGAGGAGTTTGCCGGCGGCCAATACACGCGCCACTTCCAGTGATGAGTGTCCCCAGTGTTCAGCAAGAGCAAGTGGACCTTGGTCGGCTCAGTGACGGTAATCACGCCCAGTTCCGCTTGGAGCCTGTTGATTTGCCATTGCTGCGAGTCTTGTTTGATTTGCTCCTCTCGAAGCTGCCGTTGAGTATCGAACAGTTTTTGGGAGAGTGTGAAGTGAGCTATGCCGAAACCAAAAATCACAGCCACCAAGAGCATGTTCATCAGCGAGAATTGCCAAAACCGGCGCCGGACCGGCGACAAGCCAGAAGGCGGATTGGGCGCGTGTGTTGGTGTTGTTTCCATATTAGGGTACTGCATCAGCCTCAATCTGGATGCTCGCTCATACCAGGATTGTAGCAAAGGCCGTCGGTCGCGCATTGCGAGCGTCGTGGCCTCCAGCCCAACAACATCGTAATCCCGAAAGAACAAGATATTCGCAGGGAAAGTTGCAATCAGCGAGGTTTAGGGGCGTGAGTCATTTGGAATCCCGAATGCTCTAAGCGCCCAAAACAATACCGGTGCAAGTGCGGCCGGACCTATCATAAAGGCTTTTGGAGAGCCAATGATCCGGACGGAGATTGCCCCAACTGGAACTGCCAGCACGAGCGCGGCGAGGAAGATGATCGCCCGCATTGTTTGCGACTGGCGGCGAGGTTGTTGGGAATTCGTCTCGGCTTTTGCCATTTCGCTATTATACAAGGCGAAACGGACCACCACTCCCATTCTCCATCGCTTGCGTCCTTCGACACGTCGCCTTATTATGCGGCGAAACCTTCAACTCTTGGAAAACAACCTCTGATGCAACTGACTCTCAAAATCGCCAAGCCGCCGATCATTCAGATCGCGCTCGACTATGCTACGATCGAAGAAGCTTTGGCGATGGCCAAAATCGGCGTCGAGGCGGGTGTCGATTGGCTCGAAATCGGCACGCCGCTCATCGTCTCGCAAGGCGTCGCGCCGATCGGCAAAATGGTTCGGGCCTTTCCCGACTACCCGGTGCTGGCCGATTACAAAACGATGGACTCGGGTTGGAAGAACGTGCAGCGCACCGCCGATCAAGGGGGCCACGTGATGACGGTCTGCGCCAACTCGCCCGACGAGACGGTCAAGAGTGCCATCGCCGAATCGAAAAACAACCAGGTGTGGGTCGTGGCCGATACGATCGGCGTCAAGAACCAGGCCGCCCGCTCGAAGCAGTGTGCCGACTGGGGCGTCCACATGATCTACCTGCACTACGGCGCCGACCAACGGAAGCACGACGCCAGTCAGGACTCGACCCAGTGGCTCGACGAAGTGCAACGCGCGGTATCGATTCCGATCGGCGTCGGCTGTTTTGACGCGGCCGACGGCGTGCGAGCATCGCAAATGGGGGCAGAGCTGATCGCCATCGGCCATCCCGTGATCACCGCCGCCGATCCGCTCAAGGAACTGTCGCGTTTCGTTCGAGAGGTCAAAGCCGCCTATCGTCCCCGGAAGTAAAGGAGCCAATCGCATGACCGCCGTCGACGTGGGAGTCATCAATTACGGGCCCGAGAAATTTAGCGTCGAGCTGCGCGAGATTCCCAAGGCCACGATTGGCCCGGACGAAGTGCTATTGGAAGTGCAGGCGGTGAGCGTCTGCGGCAGCGACCTGCACATGTGGGAATCGACCCACAGTTGGCCGATGAACTATCCGGTCGTTCTCGGCCACGAGTTCGGCGGCATCATTGCCGAGGTCGGTCAGCGCGCCGGCAGTTGGCAGCCGGGTGACCGCGTGGTCAGCGAAACGGCAGCCGTGATCGACCCCGACAGTCCTTTGACGCGACAGGGTCTTTACAATCTCGATCCCACGCGGCGCGGCTATGGCGCGGCGGTCGATGGCGCGATGCGCCGCTGGGTGCCGGTGCCCGCGAGGATCTTGCACCGAGTGCCCGACAATTTGTCGTTCGAGAAAGCGGCGCTGACCGAGCCTTGCTGCGTGGCCTACAACGCGGTGGTCAACAACGGCCGGATCAAGCCGGGCGATCGCATCCTGGTGCTCGGGCCCGGTCCCATTGGGCTGCTGTGTGCCGCGATGGCCCTGCTGCAAGGAGCGATCGTGGGCATCGTTGGCTTGGAGCGCGATCGGCCGCGGCTGAAGATTGCCGAACAGTATGGCTGCCAGGCGATTGTCGCAGGCGCGGCCGATTGGGCGCGCGAGGGGGACGGCCTGGGCGTGGATGGCGCGATCGATGCCGCCGGCGTTTCGGCCACGCTCAAAATGGCTATTGATCTGGTGCGGCCCGCCGGTTGGATCAGCAAGGTGGGCTGGGGTCCGCAGCCGCTCGGTTTCAGCTTGGACCCGCTGGTGCAAAAGAACATCACATTGCAAGGCAGCTTCAGCCACAACTGGCCGATCTGGGAAAGAATCCTCCGCCTGCTCTCGACCGGCATCCTGAACATCGACCCCATCATCGGCGGCGTCTGGCCGCTGGCCGAGTGGCAGGAAGCTTTTGAAACGATGCACTCGGGAAAAATTGCCAAGGCCGTGCTCAAGCCGTAGGGCGGGAATTCAGAGCCTTGCCGAGTTCCAGTCGTCTATGCCCAGGTGGGTTCCCGCAACAGTGCGAAGAACGCCTCAAGATCCTCCGTCAGGTAATAGAAGTTGCCGAAGGCCTTCTTCAAAAAGATCTCGCCTCGACCCTCGCCAGGCGCGGTATCCAAGATGATCAATCCACCCATTCCCGTACGCCCGATCGGGACAATTTTCGGCGGGTAGTTGTCATCGAAGAGCACCATATAGCTGGGCGTTGCGAGCTCGGCTTCCCAATGCGATGCTCCAATCCCAAAGAGAATCTCCAGTGTATCCTGGGGACATCCCTCGCCCACGGGTGTGATCTCGGGTTCTTTGAAATATCCACCGTTTAACTCGAGCAGGAACTGCCGATAGTCGTCTGGAAACGTTACGCCGATGCGTTGTTCCAGCTCGACAAGCTGAGCTTCGCTCGTCAGCGGGAATCGTTTAACGGAAAACCGGCTGTAAGCGTTATCGATGGTTGTCATGCAATTAGTGGTCCCGGGTTTGAGTAGTGATGGACGCCTTCTTCGTCGATCCAACCGGCTTCGTAAGGGCCGCCGAATGAGTACCTGATTAGCGGTAGCGACTTTCGTTTGGTTCCCGGGATGAAACGTGGGTCTTTAATGTCCTTGCGATGGGTCTAAATCCCTCGCCTTCAGGCGAAACCTTTAGGTTCTTCGTTTTGCTAGAATTTTGGGATGGAGAAGTATCGAACG
>JAYVCO010000595.1:0-8772 GCA_043749935.1 Planctomycetia bacterium | reverse complement strand
TGCCGTTGATGCCAGCCGTGTACCCGGAAACGTTGGTGAAGGTGCTCTCTACCGTGCTCGGTAGCAGAGCTACCTTGTCCGGAGCAATGGCCTCGTCGTGGGCAATCGCCGGAATGCCGGAGTAACCGTCATACGCCGAATTGGAATAGAACAACTGGCGATTCGTGATGGCCGAAGTCACATCCGCGATCTTCGTCAGAACCACGTCGTTCCCGGTGCCACCTGTGTAGCTGATCGTGAACGAGTGACCGCTGACCGTGGTGGTAGCGCCTTGAGCCAGGCCGGCAAACGTGCCGGTGACCGGGGTGGCTACGCTCGTGTTGTCGACGATCTTGAAGGTCGTGCCATCCGCCGGAATGAATGGGGCGCCCGAAGGAGCCGTAATTCCGAGCGAAGCATCGAGCGTAGCGCTGGCGAGGTTCACACTGGTGGCTTGCAACTGGTCGTTACCGTTGGGCCGCGTGAACTCCATCCGATCGACTTGGATACCGATCGCAACCTGACCTGGGATACCGCCGTGGGTGAAGCCACCGTCGCCGATGAAACCCCAGGCATTGATCTTGGACAGGTTAAAGATGCCATCGCCCGAGTTGCCGGAGACGGCCGGAGCGTTGATATTCACCGTGAGCGTCGAATACGTCAGGCTGTTGAGCAACCGCATTGGCAACGCATACTCGAAGCTCGTGCCATCGACATCGCCAAAGATCGCCAGGATCAGGTCCGACGTATTGCCGGGCACCGTCTTGGCCACGACTTGGAGCGTGTCATAGCCGGTGATGTCTAACGGAGTTCCACCGCTGGCATACACCAAGCCCAGATCGTTGGCAGTCGCCGGATCGATGATCAGGCTGCCCGTACCGTCTTGCGTCAGAGCCCCGACCCACGTGCCTTGCATGCCGGTGGGGATGAAGCCGCTGCGCCACGGGTTCGATTCCGTGCTGCTGGCATAGGTGCCCAGGTCGAGCCAGTTGATCGAGTTGTTGAAGTCCTGGAAGGCCAGGGTGCCCGTGCCGGTACCGGTGAGCTGAGCCTTGTAGTGCGCAGCCGAGGTCATCGTCAAGCCGCCCGAGCCGACAATACCGGCATTCGGTGGATCCGCCAGCGAGATCCCAGGATTCGGCGGGTTGACCCGAAGAGCAGGGTACGGGCCGCCCGGCACGTTCTGGATGAAATCCAGGTCGGTTAAAACTAGGCCCGTGGTTCCGACCAGTCCAGCGGCGTTCATCGTGATGGGGAAGAAGGTCGGGCCCGCACCCAGGATGCTAACATCCCAGAAAACACCCAAGTTGCTATTCCCATTGGTGACGCTCACGCCGCCGTCGGCAATGATGCTGGGCAGGGCATTCAAGGCCGCGGCCACGGTTGCGGCATTGGCGTTAAAGGCAATGGCAGAGGTGGTGTTACCGTTGTAGGTCAAGGTGAACGTTCCACTCGTGGGACCCGTTTTGGTCGAATATTGAACCCGCTGCTTCTGGTGACCGTTGCTGGTGGGCACGGCGAAGGCGTAATTCACGAACGGCGTGAACCCGGGATCGACCGTGGCACTGCCGGTGACGACGACCGGGTCGCCCGAGAACCAGCTACCTTGGACCAACACGTTGTTGCCGAGGTTGAAGCCGGTCTTGTTACCGTCAATGTGCAACCGATCGATGATCAGCAAGCTCTGCTCGCCGTTGGACGGAGCCACGACCTGAGCAAACTTGGCACCGGTTTCGTAACCGGACGCGAACATTTCCAAGCTCAGACCGAACGACGTGGCGTTCGGTTCGGCGCTCGAGTTGACACCCAACACCCCGACGGAGCCGGTGACGCCGGTTCCGGGGCCGTTGAGCACGAAGCTGGCGGCAAAGGTCGGGAACGGGGTGATGCCGGCGGGGATATCGATATTGCGCGAAGTGTTCTGCACTTGCAGACCAATCAGCGACCCGTTGACCGTATTGGTGGTCATCAGGATGTTGCCGTGATTGAAGTAGATGCCCACCGCGCTGTTGGCGCCGGCAATATTATTGATCGTGTTCTTCGACGAGTTGCCGGTGCTGTCCCAGAACTCGAGGTCCAAACCACGCAAGACCGCGTTGTTGATGGTGCTTTGCGTGACCGAGCCCTTGTTGCGGGCGGTGCCAGAAGAACCAAGGATCTTGTTCGCACCGAAGGCATTGAATTCGATACCGACGCCCGTGTTGTTCACGATGTCGAACGAGGCGTTGCCCGGTGTCGGCGAGTTGTCGAGGTTCTGCATCAAGATACCAATGCGATTGGCGTCTTGGCCACCGGCGAGCCCGACGTTGTTCACGACCGAGTTCGAGATGTTGATTCTCGGACCGGTGCTGCCGTTGGTCGTACCAAACGATTGGTTGGCCAAGGCCGAAATCGTTAGACCGTGCCAGTAGGTGTTCTCGGCTTTGACGCCGTCGATCTCCAGGCCTGGGATCGAGCGATTACCGGCCGGGCCGCCAGGGATATTAATCTGGAACGGAGTCATGGCGCCGTTGTACTCAGAGGCGTAGTTGCCACCACCCTGTAAGTCGTACAGCGTGGTGACGCCATGTTGATAGTTGTGGTCGTGGCCGGCCGCCGTGTTGAGCGCGGCGTTGCCATTGCCGTCGAGGTGCAGATTTATCACCGTCGAGCTGTAGCTGAAGAGAATGATACCGGAGTGCGTGCCCACGCCAAAGTTGGCATCGGCGGCGCCACCCTCGGCCGAGGCGATGTCCGGAACGATCAACGTCTGCGGGGCGGCGGACAGCCCATTGCCATTGCCGATGATTTGCACGGGAATGTTGACGACGATGTCGGACTCGGTATACGTGCCTTCCAGAATGCTGATCGTACCGGAGGTGCTGACGAACGTCGGGTTGATGGCACTGTGGATCGGGCCAAAGCCGCCGACCGACCCTTGACCCGAAACAGTACCGAACGCGGTGGTGCCATAGATGCCGCTGATAGCGCCGGAGAGCGTGGTGTCGTTCGTATTGACCACCGTATCGCCAACCAGCAGCGGTCCAGACGGATGCGTTGCGTTGGCCCAGTTGTCGTCGACGTAGATTTGCGTCACAGAGAGCATTTTGCGGTCTTCCAGCGGCTCAATCTGAGCGCGGAAGTAATCGGGCCGCTCGGCCGTGCCTTTAGCACTAAGTGGGGCTGCGAAGCGGCCGAAAAGAGATTTACGATTCATGCGAGGCTCCTACCAAGGGAATGGAAGATGACGGTTGGTTGACACGGTCTTTCTGATCGACACTGTTTTTTCCAAGAGACACTAGTTTTTCCACTAGATTTTGTTGAAGAGGTTGTACGGATAGCGAAAACTGTATTGCTTGAGTGGACTTTTCGCTTACCCGGTGTCGTCACGTCACATTGAAACCGCCAGAAACGGCAATGTCAACTGCCTTCGCGAAAATATTTGTAAAAAAAGTTAAATTCCACCCCAACCAGTCGCCCCCCCGAAGTCCTCAAGGTCCCGCCAGCACGGAAGCACGCCGGCCGTGACATGGCCGGCTCAACGATCCGCAAGCATCGGGCAGTCCATTGGGGTTGCGAATCGGCCGTTTTGCGGGGTCGGAGAAAGCCGCACAGAACGCCGGAGATTTGGGGCTAAATCCAGCGGATTTAACTCGGACCAGATATCGCGAGGCAGGACCTGGCCGATTGCTCGGAAGCGGGACAGTCGAAGCGCGACAGATATCTCCACGCGCCGCGCGGCCGGGCCCAGGGCACGTTGACAGCCCAGGCACGATTGCTCCACACTGGTGGCCGAGGGGAGGCTCGTCATCAAGGGAAAAAAATAACCTCTATGCGCACGTCAAGATTTCATCTCGTTAAACCGCTTGTTTTTGCCATCAGTGCCTGGATGTTGGCCATCAGTGCACTGTCGCAAGACCCGCAGGCGCTAAAAGTCTCCCAGTTTGCGCCTGTGAAGGATTTGCTCCAACAAGTCGACTTCTTCATCGGCCGCGTGACCGATTCGTTGGCCGATCCGCAGGACTTTGACGGCGCGAAGCAGAGCCGGACGCTGAAGGATGCCAGCACGCTATCGGCGCTAGCACTGGCGTTGTCGATGCACGACGAAGAGTTTCCGCAAAAAGCGGCGATGCCGAGCTTGCTCAAGGCTTCGCAACAGCTTTCGGCCGCTGGCGAGAACGCCCAGCAAGCCACGCAAGCATTCGCGGCGATCAAAGCGGCACGAGCGGGCGGCATTACCGCAGGCGCGAGTGCCAGATGGGAGCAAGTCGCGTCGCTGCCGGCGTTGATGAAACAAGTTCCCTTGATTCACTCGGGCCTGAAGCGCGGAGTCGAGCCGAACCGATTGGCGCGACAAGCCGCACAATCGGCCGGACAAGCCGCGGCGCTGGCGGCCATCGCGCAAGCCTCGTGGCTCGACACCGAACACATCAAGAAGCGCGAGGACGTTGGCGCCTGGCAGGAGTATTGCGCGCAAATGCGCGATGCCGCGGGCGAGGTAAACTCGGCGGTTCGTGCGGCAGATCAGGCGCGCGTCAATGCCGGAATGCAGCGGTTGGCGCAAAGTTGCGAAACGTGCCATGCCAAGTTTCGCGTCCACTGATTCGGCGGGAGTCGAGCGAGCCGGTTTCCGAGTAGATTTCACGAACCGCTCGGGCAAGCGTCGGACGATCGTGACGGTTACGCTCGGCTGTAAACGGCAAGAGTTCGCCCAGCGACCCGACCACGAAAGGCAGCACGGGCGGTAAGCGCGCGACTCGATTTCCTGACTTCTAGGCTCCTTGGGAGACACCGCGCACTCGGCAGGGTGGTATGTTTGCTAGCGCAGCAAACTTTGATCAATCATCCATGAACTGCAAGAGTGTTCGATAATGCTGATGTTGGATCGTCTACCGGCCCTGCAATTCAACCATCCGTTGCCCTACGGGGCGATCTTGCACGATCACGGCGTGCAGTTCGTGGTTTTCAGCCGTTCGGCCACCAGCATGCGGGTGCTGTTGTACGACAGCGTGCAAGACCGCGAGCCTACGGGCACGATCGTGTTCGATCGCGAGTCGGACCGCTGGGGAGACATTTGGAGTATTTTCGTGCCCGGCCTCGTAGCCGGACAACTCTATCACCTGCAAGCCGACGGACCTTTTGATCCCGAGCGGGGCCAGCGCTTCGACCGCACGGCGCGCCTGATCGATCCCTACGCGCGGGCGCTGGCCGGCACGTTCATGGCGTCGGACGACGGGCTGATTCGCCCGCCCAAGTGCGTGGTGGTCGACGATCAGTTCGACTGGCAAGGCGATCGCCACTTGCGGCGCGAGCTGTCGGAAACCGTGATCTACGAGATGCACGTCCGCGGCTTTACGCGCTCCGCTTCCAGTGGAGTGGAACACCCGGGCACGTATTTGGGCGTGATCGAAAAGATTCCGTATCTGAAATCGCTGGGCGTGACGGCGGTGGAGTTGATGCCGGTCCACGAGTTTCCGACGAACGGGTTTTGGGGCGAGAAGAAAGCACAGCCGAATTATTGGGGCTACGATTCGCTGGCGTTTTTCTCGCCGCACCGCGGCTATGCGGCCGGGACGGAGCCAGGTTGTCAGGTCAACGAATTCAAACGCATGGTTCGCGTGCTGCACCAGGCCGGCATCGAAGTGATTCTGGACGTGGTTTTCAACCACACGGCCGAGGGTAACGAGCTTGGCCCCACGTTGAGTTTCAAGGGCTTCGAAAACCAGGTTTACTACATGCTCGACGGCGGCGGCGCCTATTACAAGAACTACTCGGGCTGCGGCAACACGGTCAACGGCAACCACCCGATCGTGCGCGAAATGATCTTCTTGTGTTTGCGGCATTGGGTTCACAATTATCATGTCGACGGTTTCCGCTTCGACCTGGCATCGATCCTGAGCCGCGACCGCAAGGGCGAATTGATCCCGAATCCGCCCGTGGTCGAAGCGATCGCCGAAGATCCGTTGTTGGCAGACAGCAAAGTGATTGCGGAAGCGTGGGATGCATCGGGCGCGTATCAGGTCGGCTCGTTTGCGCAATTGCGCTGGGCCGAATGGAACGGGCATTATCGCGACGACGTGCGGCGGTTTTGGCGCGGCGACCAGGGAATGACTCCGCCGCTGGCCACGCGTCTGGCCGGCTCGAGCGATCTCTACCAGGCCGGCGGGCGGCAGCCGTATCACCGCATCAACTTCGTGACGTCGCACGACGGCTTTACGCTCAACGACCTGGTTTCGTACGCGGAAAAACACAACGAAGGCAACGCCGAAGGCAACCGCGACGGCGAGAACAATAACTACAGCAGCAACTACGGCGTGGAAGGCCCGACGCGGCGACCCGAAATCGAAGCCTTGCGACTGCGGCAGGCCAAGAACATGCTGGCGACGCTGTTTTTGAGCCAGGGCGTGCCGATGTTGCCGGCCGGCGATGAATGTCGGCAGACCCAGCGCGGCAACAACAATGCGTATTGCCAGGATAACGCGTTGTCGTGGTTTGACTGGAAGCTAGTCGAGAAGAACGAGGACCTAGTGCGGTTTTGCAGGTCGTTGATCGAGTTCCGCCGCAGGCAGCCGGCGGTGCGACGGACCGAGTTTCTGAATGGCGAGCCGGCTCGCCCGGGCGAATTGCCCGACGTGTCGTGGTTCGGGCCCGATGGCCGCAAAAAGAACTGGACGGCCGACACCCCGAGCTTGACCTGTTTCTTTACGGCCGGGCCAACCGAAGTCGGCCAGCCGCCCGGTCGCCACGTGCTGTTGATGTTTCATGCCGGGCCGAGTCCGCGCGAGTTTTCGATGCCCGTGCTGCCCAAGCCGATCACCTGGCGACTACTATTGGACACTCGCCAGCTCAGTCCGAACGATATTTTCCCGAATCTCGATGGTCCGATTCCGCCACCGCTGGGGCGCGTTGGCCTGGATCATCATTCGATGATGGCGTTCGTCTCGGCGGACTAAACAGAACCCAGAGGGTTGCGCGAGTCTCCTCGTAAACCTCCCGCGCGGCGCGAATCTGGCCTGGAGGCCGGACGCGCCGCGTTGTTTTTTTTGGTCGCATCGAAGAATCGGTTCCTCTCGGCGGCGCGTTTCTGTCGCCGCGTCGCACGCACCCGCGAGCTTTTCGCAATGGCTACATCCGCTGCGAAAAACACTCGCGGAACACTCGGCGCGATCGACGCGCTGCGGTGGCAACTTGAAGTATTTTTCGATTTCAATGCGATCCGCTCGCGATCGATCGATCGATAAAGAACAGAGAAGTTCAACGCGCTGCACGTTGACAAGGCGGGGGTCAAAGCGTGCGGCGGGTCCCACGGTTTACCTGATATCAAGAATCAGTTTGCGAGGTGCCAAGGTGAATTGGATTGAACGCATCATGGCAGTGGTGTTCCTGCTGCTGATATTGCCAAAGCTGTCAGCTGCCAGCGAGGCGGCCAAGGTGGCCTGGAATACTGACGTAGTCCGCGCGTGGCAGCAATCGCAACAGCACGGCCGGCCCCTGTTGGTTTTTGTCACTCGTGAAAACTGTTTTTATTGCACGCAAATGAAGGATCGCACGTACGCCAACACGGTCGTAAGCGGAGCGATCAGTCAATCGTTCGTGCCACTGGTGCTCGACGGCGGTGTGAGCACGCCGCTCTTGCGGGATTTGAATATTACGGTGTATCCGAGCACGTTCGTGATCTCGCCGCAGGCCGTGATCGTAGCTCGAATTGACGGCTACGTGGCGCCCGAGGTATTGGCCGAACGGCTCAATTCGCTGAGGCCGCTGATGCCGATTGCCAAAGTGGTCAAAGATCCTTAGCTTAGCTCAAGCCCTGTAGAAAAATTGGTTTCGCAGAGCGACCCAGACGGCATGCCGCCTGGGTCGCGATGTTGACGGAATTATAGATTTCCCCGCTTGGTACCCCCTGGCACAATCGGGCGGCTGGCCCTTGCTGCCAGCAAACGCCATAATCTGTGGCATATCCAAACGTGAGATGGCAGATCAGGTTGATCGCTTTCGAGGGAACCTCAGACGATGGTGCTGCATTCGACATTGCTGGCCGGCGAGATCATGACCAAGGCACTGATCTGTGCCGCACCGCAACAGGAATTGTCTGAAGTCGACGCGATGCTGATCGAGCATCGGATCAGCGGCGTTCCGGTCGTCGAGCACGGGCGGCTGGTGGGCGTCGTCAGCCGCAGTGATATTGCGCGCGTGCAGGTTTTGATGACCTCGCTGGATGGCCAGGTCAGCGATCAGTTGGGCTGGTCGGATCAGGCCGACGGGTTTCAGCACAACGGGGCGACTGATTTTCAGGGTTTCCGTCAGATGATCGCGAAGCTCAAGGTAAAGGACGCGATGCACGATCAGTTGGTCACGTGTACGCCGACGACGCCCGTGGCGGACGTGGCAGGGCTGATGGTCCGCCAGCACATTCATCGCGTCATCGTGGTCGAGGGGGATCGTCCGGTGGGCATCATCAGCAGTCTCGACCTGGCCAAGTTGTTGGCGTCGTCCGGATCCTGATCGTTTTTGTAACAAGTTACTGAAAAGCAATAAGCCATGATTGCCGATCTTGCAATGCGACACGAGCCGGTGGGCCCGCTCCTGAACGACGCCTTGGCGCGCGACTGGCGGCAGTACCGGTTGAGCGAAGAACAGGTGAAGTTCTTTGACGAGAACGGCTATCTGTCCGGCGTTCGTTTGCTCAGCGACGAGCAAGTGGAAACACTTCGCGGCGAACTGGCGCAGCTCGTCAACCCGGAGCATCCCGGGAATAAACTGTTTTACGAGTACCACTCGAACGAATCGGTCGATCCGTCTCGCGTGTTGTTC
>JAYVCO010000594.1:0-3250 GCA_043749935.1 Planctomycetia bacterium | reverse complement strand
TCCCTTTGTCCTTCCCCCCTTTGTCCTTCCTTGCCGTTCTTCCTAGTTGGTTGCTTCCGACATGATGTCGCACAGTCTGGTCCATCGCGGGTCAAGGCTGGTCAGCGCCTCGGCGTAGGCGGCGAAACGTCCGCAGCATGCCGCCAGGGCTTCGATCATTTCGTTTTTTGGATAGTGGGCCACTTCGCCGTTTACGTCGGCGTCCTTCTGATAAACGTGCACGGTGTTGTCCTCCGCGATCAAAGTGTAGTGCCGAAAATAGCTCGCCATACACAGCTCGCCACGTCCGTTCGTGCGCAGGGCGGCGGCCAGGCCAAGGCAATCAGGGAAGAGCATGCTCAAATCGTCTTCGAAGTCCAGGTCGGACTGGTCGGCGTGCCGGCAGCGCACCCAGCCTGATAGATAGGGCTCGTCGGACGGGAGCTGTCCGGCATCGAGCGCTGCCCGCGCCTGCGCCTCATCCAGCGCCGCCCCGTCCTGCCCGCGAATCGCGAAGGTAATTTCCATGACTATTTTCCTACCGCGTTAAGCATCGAACCCATTTGCTGACTGGTAAAGGTAACGGACTCATTCGGGTCGGCGGTATCGGGCCAGCCGTCCCCCGGGTGGAAATGGTTGATTTTGAAGGGGCCTCCGTAGCTGGCCGCTGCGAACTCGACGATCTTTCCCCCGTCGATATCGGTGAAACGCTTGTCGCGGTTTGTGGTGCCGACGGGATCATTGCCTGGCATGCCACCTGGCGTGTGTGGTCCGATCGCCGTCTCCAGGTACTCGGTGAGTTTGGTCGCGTCGGTGTCCACTGGCCACAGCGTGTTGTAGCTGTTCATGGTGGCGCGCGAAAAATACTTCGCCACGTGCCGACGGCATAGCGATTGTCCCTGCGCGCTGGTGTCCAATCCATAATTGGGTGGCATGTTTGGCGGCGCCGTTAAACTCGTGGGGGCGGGAGTCTCCGACAGACCCGGTGCAAAGCGGAATGCCGATTGCCGTTTCTTGACGTCGCCGATCTGCACGATGTTGTTGGTAAACTGGCTCTGCAGCTTGCCGATATTGTCGGCGGTGTCGGTGCCGTTCATGCGGCCGAGGACTTTGGCCATCTGCTTGCCCGGCTCTCGCTTATTTTTCTTCGATTCGGGATACTCGTTCCAGGCGTTCAGCATCTTCTTGCTTTGCCCGGGCACCGGCCCAAAGGCGTTGGCATACGTTTTGAGATTCGCGGCGGTATCGCCGAGACCGTCCTTGTAGACCTTGGCTAGCGTGTCGGGGTGGTCGTGTTCTGAGCGCGGCGCCTCGCCGCCGAGCCCGCCGTCGTCCATCAGCTTCTTCAGATTCGCCCGGTCGGTAGGCACGGCAAAGGCGTTGCCGATGTCCTTGAGAGCGTCGATTTTGCTCCCCTTGACCAGTGGCGCCAGGGGTTTGGGGTGGTCCCCCAGGCCGCCGAACTTCATCACGGCTTTCATGTTTGTCTTGTCGGATTCGTTCAAGGTGCCGGCGAAGGTGTGCAAGTCGTCAACGGAGCAGCCATCGTTCAGCAGGATTTCGGCGAATGCGCCGGGACGATTCCCGGTCGGCCGGGTGGCGAGACCGCAGTCGTCGAGCAGCGTCTTCAGGCGTGGTGCATCCACTTCGGTGCCGAATTTCTTGCCCAGCGCCTTGAGCTTGGTGATGTTTTCGGCGCGTTTCGTATCCTTGTCGTCGGCCTCTTTCACGCCAAACCCAAGCACATCGCCGAGCACTTCCGGATTGTCGCCCATCCCGCCGGCCGTGATGAGCTGGCCGAGATTCTTCCGATTGCCCTGCGCCTCTTCGGAGTCGCCGCCGTATGACTTTGCCAGTGCCCGCAACGCTTTGCCGTCGCCCGAGCGGATGACCGTGATCAAGGCGCTCTCGTGATCGGCCAGGCCTTCCTTGAAGAGGTCCTCGAGCGCCTTCTTCTCTTCCTCCGAGGCGCCGTGGAATGCCGCACAGATGGTCTGCATGTCGGTGTTGGCGCGGTTGCCGGTGCCGAGCTTTTTCAGGATGTCGCCGCCGAGGAGGTCGAAGATCGTCTCCGCCGTTTCGGGCGACACCTCTTCGTCGCCGACTTTGCGGGATGCCATGCTAGTCACAAGAAGCCCGCGGACGTTGTCGGCAATTTCGTTGAAGCGCTTTTCCAGCGCCTCGAACAGCCCCTGCGCCCGCTTCATGTTGCGATTCGTGTCTTTCTTGTTGGCCTCTCGGTTGGCAGCCTGGCGCTCTTTGTCAAATTTCACCTTGACAGGCCCGAGCACGCCTTCGAATACCGTGTTCCAACGTAGCTCCAGTCGGTCCCGGATTTCCGTGACAACCGCGCCATGCACGGCGTCCTGCTTTGCCGACGGCAAAAGTTGGACGAATTCGTCGGCGGCCGAGGTCGCCCTCTCCAGAGCCTTACTATCGAACTGGCCCGTCAGCTCCTTGGTCACTTGTTGACGCAATTTAGCAAGCGCGTTCTTGAAAAGGATATCGATGCCAGGCGGGTCGGTCGGCGCCACCTTGGCGAGCAATTGATCCTTCTGATGCTGACTATCTACCGCCGACGTTAGTCCCTCTGCCACCACCTTATCAATGGCGATTCGGCCCTCTTCCAGCGTTTTTTTCCATGCCTTGAGCTCCAATTTCTTCATCGCCGGGGCTTTGTTGGGTAGTTGTTTATTCACCACGGCCCGCACGCTCCCAAGCCAGGGAGGGTCCGACTTTTTCTGTCCTGGCAGCGCAATCAGTCTCTCCCATTCTTCGACGATTGCTTTCGCTTCGGCACGAAAGAATTTCGCCAACGCTTCTATTTGGCCATCCTTGATTTCCGGGAATTTTCCTTCCGCGAATTCGCTCGCAGCCTTCTTCTGAAATTCCTTCAGGTTGCCGGGAAAATCGTCCAGCAGCTTGTCCGTACCGTCATCAAACGGCGGCACCGTGCGGCCGCCCAGGAGGCTTTCTGGAGCTGTCAGGCCCTTGTCCTTGAAAAAATCTTGCTTCGTCTGGTTCTGGGCGTGCTCCAGTTGCTTCGTATAGGCGCCGTGTTTGAGCTTTTGCTGCGCGATATTCTTGGCCAACACCAGCACGGCGTTCCGAAGCGTCTCTAGTGCACTGGCGGCTTGCTCCACTGCATCCTCGGACAACCGTTCGGCCTTCAATGGGTCGGATACCGCGTTTTGCTCGGTCTCGAGGGCGTCGGGCCGCGCATCTGGGGGCAGGACCACCTCGCCCAGAGCATTCTGAATCTCGAGCTTGC
>JAYVCO010000593.1:0-2725 GCA_043749935.1 Planctomycetia bacterium | reverse complement strand
GAGCCAAGCTCCGCACGGCTCGCAAAATACCGACTTACGTCGCTATTTTGTCATCGCATCCATGCGATGTCGCAGCCTGTTGAATAATTCAACAGGCTGTTAGCTCATTAGTCTTCAACTGTGTGTACACGGAACTTGCCCAACATACCCGGGCGACTCGCGCTCTCAAATACGACTTTTGGGCCCGATCTTAGAGCACGAGTGCCACGAGCGTGACGATGACCATCACGGAGCTGATGATCATTTTGGCCAGAGTGCCGAGCAAACGGCCGATGAACGCGGCCTTGCCCACCTCAAAGCTGGTGTCGAAGTCGCGGCCTTTCCAGCTTTCTCCGAGAAACGCGCCCGTTAGAGCCCCCACGCCGCCGAACAGCACGGCGGCCGCCAAGGATCCGAAGAGCGGAATCGGCAGACCGACGACAAGACCCACGACGCCGCCGACCGCTGAACCGACCAGGGCCAGTACGGCGCTGCGCCGGCTGCCGCCGACTTTGGCGACGCCCATCGCACCGGCTGCCAGTTCCGCAATTTCGGCCAGGATTGCCAACACGAGCAGCACCGTGACGGTTGACCACTCAATGGCCAGCGTTGCCTCCGGCGGAATCCACCAGACATAGAGCGCCGCGGCGACGACCATCAGCCAGTTGCCCGCCAGCCCCACGAGTTGGGCCAGCCAGCCAATCGCCAGTGCCAGCATCAGGAGCAAAGCCCATAAGATGTTCATGCATCGTCTCGAAGGCCTAACAATTATTATTCGTCGGCTGGGACCGAATCTTTCATCTAAGAACCAGCTTGCCGAGCGCCAAGGATTTTATCGCTACCGAGTTCGAGACGCACGAGATAAAATGACGACCTAAAAGGTTTGATGGCCCCAGTGCGATGGCACCGCAAGGACTAGCGACATGAAACGCATCGGAATTCTGACGGCCGGCGGAGATACGCCCGCTTTGAACGCGAGCATTCACGGAGCCGTGGTGCGGGCGAACCAGCTCAAACTGGAAGTCTACGGATTGATCAAGGGCTTCAATAGTCTATTCAATCCGCGTGTCCCGCACGTGCATTTGAATCCGCTGTTCAGTGTGATTCCGGAGCTCGACCCGACCAAAGGCGGCACCCTGCTGGGCGGCTCGCGCGATTACGTCGACCCGAACGACACCGCGATGGTCACGCAAATCTTCCAGCGCCTCGAACGGCTCGGCATCGAAGGCCTGGTGTGCATTGGTGGCGATGGCACGCTCAACGGGCTGCAACCACTTTGCGATCGGATTCCCACGGTGCTGTGTCCCAAGACGATCGACAACGACTTGGGATTGAATTATCCAAACGAAGTTAACGAATGGGAGCGCGAAGCGTGCGGGCCGCCGAACGGGTATCGGTACGTGCGCGCGGCATCGCGCCAGGAGATGGATCTCGGGCAGATGATCAACTATGCCACGCCCGGCTATGCGACGGCTGTGTTCGTCTCGGCAACCGGCGTGGAGCGCATTCGAACGACCGCAGAGAGCCATCGCCGAATCGCGATCGTCGAGGTCATGGGACGGAACTCGGGCTTCATCGCTCTGGCTTCGGCCTACGGCCAGCCCGATATCGTGCTCATTCCCGAACATCCGCTCGACCTGGAGCGGTTGGTCGAGCGGATCATGGAAGTCTATGAAATTCAAAAAAACGTCGTGATCGTGTGCGGCGAAGGCATTGTGGACGAATCGGGCTGCCAACTAGGAGCCAAACATCGTTCCACCGATCCGGCCGGCAACGTCACTCTGAGCGGAGCCTCCGAAGCCCTGCGCGAAAAGTTGATCGAAGTGATGGGGGATGCATATTTTCGCGATCCGCGCCGCGCCCAATCCGCCGGCGAAGCAATCTTCACACGAAAACTCGGGCACACCCAGCGCGGTGGCCGGCCGCTGTTGTTCGATCGCTTCTACGCCGCTCAACTCGGCGGAAAGGCGGTCGAAATGCTATTCCAGGGACTCAACGACGCCGTCGCCGTGTTGCAGTGGAACAACAAGGCCGGGTTCCATGTCGACAGCGTCAGTGGCCACGCACTGCGCGATCGCTGGAACCACATCCATGCGCGTTTTGTTCATCCCTCCTTTTACGATCCGTTGACGATGCAGCCGTCTCGCCTGGGTATTGAGTACTTGCTACCGATTTTCACAGACGCCATCGGCCCGGACGACATGGAACACACGCGTCAGACGCTGTTCGACGCCGGCAATTTGTTCCGGCCCTACCATTCGGTGAACACCGACATCAACAAGCGGATCCGCTTTTTGGAAGACGAAAGTTAGCGACTTCCGACACGGTGCTCTTTCAACACGGCACTCAAAGAGCGCGATTTCAATCGTGCTTCGAACAGACAGAGGCAAACCCCGACTTGGGCGAGCCGACAAGCGACCCGCCCAAGCCGTTTGGGGCGTCCCTCTGGCTAGGCGGAAGCCAGAGATCCTGCGTGTTACCTTGTGGCCGAGAAGAGCGGCATTATTGGCTTAAGCGGGTTCGCGGCACCCCGGTGTCTCGGGTCGACCGCCACACAACGGACGAACCGAGACCAACCAGGAGCAGCCAACCATCAAGCATCCAAAGAGCTTCCATGGAGCACGAAGTCGGGATAGCCCAAGCATCCCATTTCGGGACCATCGAGGCCCTCGAGTTCCGTTTCCTTCGATACGCGGATCGGAGTGATCAAATTACTGAACTTGAACCACACGTAAGCCATGACGAA
>JAYVCO010000592.1:0-10632 GCA_043749935.1 Planctomycetia bacterium | reverse complement strand
CCATCTTGCCGGCGTTGACCAGCAAGCGAAGCACGGCTTCCTGAGCTTCGAGCCGGATCGTCACGCTCGTGGGCTGCGGCGTTACGACGAGCGAGACGTGGTCCTTGCCCTTCGACTTAGCCAACTCCTCGGCCATCGCGGTGATGTCCGGACGATCTTGCATCGCCGCGGCGAATTGGAAAATAGGCGCGAGCGACACATTCAACTGGAACGGAGGCTGCTTCTTGCTGGCTTCGGCCTTGGACTTGTCGATCAGTTGCTTCGCAAGCTTCAGACTGTCGGTCCCGACCGCCAAATAAACGCTCTTGGGACCGATGCCCACCGCGACGTCCAGCTTGTCGCCGACGATCTTTGCAATCTTCTCGTCCGAGGGCACGGGCAGACTCGCGGTGTGAAAACGGACGCCTTCATGTTTGTCGGCATCGAATTTAATGCCAGAAAATTTCGGTTCCTTCTCGGTCAGTTTGGCAAACTTCTTCAGCGCGTTTTCCAGGCTCGCAGGGTCGGAGACATACGCACCCACGACCAAAGCCATGGTCTTGTCGCCCAGGTTCACCGTGGCGCCCGCATCGATCTGGCCACTTTCGAAAGTCTTTTGAATCGCATCGAAGACCTCGGACACCATGTCTCGGGCCAACTTTTTGCTGGCTTCATCTTTCAAGTTGTCCGATCCTTCGACGTGCTGCAAAGCACGGCCGCGAAGCGCCTGCAGGCCCGCCACGATTTGGTCGGTCGAGTCCTTGGCAATCTGCGCGGTCAGGTTCATTGACGCTGCGGCCTCGGGCACCAGAAAACCCGCGAACCGCGAGGTGGCCAACTTGGCCTGTCCGAACTGCTTGGCCGTATCCGTGCCGGGCACTGCCGCCACGGTCAGATCGATGAATGCACTCTTGGCTTCGCTATTGAGCCCAGCGCCAAGCGTGAGTTGATCGATTTCGTTAATGGCTGTCGTGAGCGCGTCGATTTGGCTCTCGACCAGTTTCTTGCGAGCGGCGTACTGCTCATCGGTTTCTTCCGGCGTCCGGCCCAACCCGGCATCAACACCCATCCGCAATTGGTCGATTGCCAACGAGCGATAGAGCTCGGGAATGTTTTGCACGTGCAATCGCACCGCCACGTCGTACGCCTTATCCAGGCCGCCCAATAGCTTGAGCGGATCCTTGGGTGCTTCGGCCAGCGCTTCGGGCGATTGAGCAATGAACGCCCAGCCATTTTGATCCTTGACGAACACTTTTTGATTGAAGACGGTCAACTCGAGCACGCCGTTGCCGCCGTCCGCCGCCTCGCCAATCAAAGGCGCAAGCGCGTCGAGCAGTTTCTTCAGGTCGTTGACGGGCAGGAAAACCAAAGGCTGAAACGACAGCCCGTCGGTCGTGAGCGTGATGCCCCAGGGCCGTGTCTGATCGAGCCCGGCCAGACCTTGGCCTTGAGTGAAGAGCTTGAGCATGCCCTCGATGTTTTTGTCGAGATCGGGATTGCCGGCCAGATTCCCGATCAAGGCGACGTCGCTCATGACCCGGTCGTAACTGGCAATCGACAACACGGCGACCGGCTTGGTGGTATCCACCGCGATTTTTTCGTCTTTGGCCGCGCAAGGCATCACCGATCCGGCGAGCAGGATTGCGACCAACAAAGGTAAGGCTATTCTTTTCACGATTTTTGTCTCCTCAGGAAACTTTCGATGGACCGTCAGTCGCAGGCCAACGCGTGACCGCAACGTGCGGTTCCTGCGGGTTATACCTTTTGAACGGGCGCCGAGTTTTCGCGAACACCCTTTGCCCGCAAGTCAAAATCGATGCCCCCGGTCTGGAAAACCGGCTCAAACGCTCACGGGGTGAGACACAATCGTAGGTTATGCTCCGCTGTGCGCCTAGCAATAGCGTCACGAGAACCGACGGGGGGAAAGGTAGAAACGGCCCGGAAGAACGTCTCAGTGCAGGAGAACCGAGCGCGCGCAGCGCGATCCGCTCCATTTCCAAGGGCCGCAAGAATCGCGGCAAGCCAAAACTGCACGACTTAAGCCAAAACTGACGCCTAAAGATAGCCTAACTCGAGCCGCGAGTTAGCGCTCGCGGAACGTGATGCGGCCTTTGGTCAGATCGTAAGGAGACAGCTCCACGCGTACCCGATCTCCAGGCACGATACGAATGAAATGCTTTCGCATTTTCCCGGCCACATGTGCGATCACGGCATGACCGCCATCTAGTTGCACGCGAAACCGTGTGTTGGCCAATGCTTGCGTCACCACGCCTTCGACTTCAAGCGCCTCTTCCTTTTGTTTTTGCGCCATACGCGACTCCCAAGGGGTTCGTGAAATTCAGAAAAAGTCCAATATCAATATAAGTGCTACAAGCTACTATCATAACTTTTGCTACTGTACCGTCCAGAGCAGCCAGCCGAGTAAATGCGGCGAAGTTCGCCCCCCCGAATAGCTTCCGCCGGACGTTCTAATTGGGATCAGGGCAACTGGGACTATGGTAAACCTGCCAGCCCCCCACGAATCGCCTTCACAACGGCATCGGCCGATTCGATTCCCACCGAAAGTCGAATCGTTCCGCCAGCTATACCCAGCCTAGCTCGCTCTTGTGTCGACAAAGCCCGGTGACTGGTCGACTCTGGATGACTTAACGTCGTGGCCAACTCTCCTAAGGAGGGGCAAAAGGGGATCTCGCTAGCGGCCGCCATGAATGCCGTCGCTGCGGGCGTGCCACCTCGCAAGGTAAAGGTCACGATCGAGCCAAATCGATTGCCGAACTGCCGTTTCGCCAGCAAGTGGTCGGCATGGCCGATCAGTCCTGGGTAATAAACGGCTTCCACTTGACTCGCACCAGCCAGCACTTGAGCCACGGCCGCCGCATTGGCCGTGGCACGCTCCATGCGAACGCCCAGAGTTCCCAATCCTCGCAAAGCCAGCCAACAGTCGAACGGAGCGCTGGCCAGGCCCCATGTCGAGAGCACGCCGGGAACGCGCTGCCAGCGCTGGGCTGGCCCACAGAGCAACCCCAGAATGACATCGCTATGCCCATTCATGGTTTTCGTCAGACTCTCCATGACCCAATCGGCCCCAAGTTCGTGCGGTCGACAGACCGTCGGCCCGGCGAGCGTGTTGTCGGCCAGCAGTGCCGCTTGGTGCCCGTGAGCCACCTCGGCCAACGCGGAGATATCGGCAACGCGTAGCAACGGATTGCTGATTGTTTCCGTGACCAGCAACTTGGTCTTTGGGGTCATGACCGCCTTCACGGCGTCCAGGTTGCAAATGTCGACAAGACTGCTCGAAATGCCCCAGCGGGCCGCCTCCACGGTGAACAACGAACTAGTGCGGCCATACAACTGGTCACTAACGACGACGTGATCGCCGGGCTCAAGTTGCGAGAGCAGGACCAAAGCCAACGCCGCCATTCCGGAATTGGCGATCGCGGCCCGTTCGGTGCCATGCAATTGGCGGCACTTATCGGCCAGCAAATCGGCATTGGGGTGGCCGTCACGACCATAGACATAACCGCTCTCGCGACCCGACAGAATGGCATCCGCCTGTTCGGGATCGCGGCACTCCCAGACGCTCGACAAATAAATTGGCGGCGCGTGGGGCGTCGTGGCCTGCGTCGGCAGGCGCTCGGAGCGCGGGCAAAGGTCATCAGGGTTTTGGGTCACGGACAGCTCCCGGAAAAATACAGGCCGGTACCAGTATACCCAGCGCGCCTGGTTCATTCACTGCAAAAGCTCGCCACTCCGCGGACGGCTGGCCTCGGTTACTTGAGACCGTTATGCTTGGCGCATGCCCCCTTCCCAATCCGCCGCTGGTGGCCCTGCTCCTGACGACTACCAACTCGAACGAGTGCTCGGTCTGTTTTCGGTGATTGCTATCGTCGTCGGCGAAGTCATCGGGTCGGGCATTTTTTTCAAACCTCAACAGGTTGCGCAATTCACCGAAGGCTTTGTCGGGCTGATCCTCGCCTTGTGGATCATTTGCGGGCTGGTGAATCTCTGCGGCGCGCTAACCATGGCCGAGCTCGCCGGGATGTTCCCTCACGCCGGCGGCACGTATGTTTTTCTGCGAGAAACTTATGGCCGACTCTGGTCGTTCCTCTGGGCCTGGGCCGAGTTTTGGGTGATTCGTAGCGGCGCCATCGCGGCCTTGGCGGCCTACTCGGCCGAGGCCTTGGAAACCATGCTCACCAATCCGCGCTTCAAGTTCGTCGACCTGGATTTTGATTTCCTCATCGGTCAGCAGAAGGCCATCGCGGTCGGAACCATCGCGCTGCTGGCAACCATCAACATCTTGGGCACGCGCTGGGGCGGCGCGGTTCAAAACGTTGCCACGATCATCAAGGCCAGCTTTGTCGCCTTTCTGGCCGTCTTGCCGTTCATTGCTGTTGGCACTGAACCTTTTGAGTTGGGCGCGCTTTGGCCGGCCAGGGTGGATCATGGCCTGGTCATCGGTATTGGGTCGGCGCTGGCGGCGATCATGTGGGCCTATGACGGCTGGGGAAACGTGACCGTAATCGCCGAAGAAGTTCGCAACGCCCAGCGCAATGTGCCCATTGCCCTGATTACTGGAGTGATGATCTTGATCGTCCTCTACACCGGCGCCAACCTGGCTTATCATCTCACCCTGCCGTCGAGTGAGATCATGAAAGAGGTCTGCCCGGCGATTGCCGTTTGCGAGCGACTGCTGGGCAGCTTCGGCGCGAAACTCATGCAGTCGATGCTGCTGGTGTCGTTGTTCGGCGCGTTGAACGTCAACATACTTGTGGGGCCGCGAGTCTTGTTTGCGGTAGCACGAGACCATCGTTTCTTGCGTCATCTTAGCCGTATTGATCCGAGAACTCGCACGCCCGCCTGGGCCATTGCGGCTTTGTGCGCATGGTCGGGAATTCTGATCATGACGGGCGGACTGAGTTGGGATCCCAACCGGCAATTGTTCGACATCATGACCGAATGGACCGTGTTCGGCGGATCGATTTTCTATTTTTCCGCCGTTGTGGCCGTTTTCATTTTGCGATATCAGCGGCCCGATGCCGTCCGGCCCTATCGAACTTGGGGATATCCGATCGTGCCGGCAATTTTCCTCGGCTTCTATGTCTTTCTGTTGGCCAGCATGTACTGGGCTCAACCGATCGACCGGATGATTGGGCTGGGGCTTATTTCCTTGGGCGCCGTTGTCTATTTCGCGATTGGGGAGCGTGCAGCGCCGGTCTCCTCGGAGCTTTGAGGGGGCGTTTTCCGGACCGTCAACGGCCTGCTAGCCGAAACGCTCTTTGAGCACGGCTTCGTAGATCGCGACCAACTGGCGGCTCGCTTCTGACTGCATCGCCGGCGTTACGGCTGGTGAATCAAGCCGCAGTTCGGCCCCCATCACCGAAACGCGGCCCGCTAACCCCTCAAACGTGCTGGCGACTTCCTCTAACACAGTGTGGTGAGCTGCCAGAATCCGCCCTGCATTCTCGGCAGCTTGATCGGCCAGCATTCGATAGCGCGGGTCTTTGGCATACTCGACCAACTCCGGCCCCCAAGCACTGAGCACATAAGGCACGCCGGTCTCGAGCGCCAGTTGGCCTTGGATCCAAATATGTTGCGCGTGGATCACATGGGGATCGAATCGATCGATTTCGGCATCCAGATGGCGGCGAATCCTGTCGCGGTAGGACGCCAACTGATCGTCTCCCAGCGTCAGGAACGTGAGCGAATTCTCCGCGGACGACTCACTGCTGAAAAGAGGAACGTCAAAATGCAAATCGGCCGTCGGGTCATCCTTGCAACAGACAACCGTCCTTAGTCTCGACGCGGGGCTTTCATCTGTCTGACGATCCAGGACCAGCGCCCGGGTCTCATGCCCGGCAGTTTCCAAGGCCAACATCCACTGACCCACTGATCGACCAACGGCCGACCGCTCGAGCGGAAAATGATGCAGAAACAAGATGCGCATCGGCCGTGTGCCTTCGCCACCGCTCTATCAGAAATGATCCCAGAAATGAGTTCGGACTAGTGTAGCGTTCGCCAGCAAGCGACGCCATTGAGCTGCTAAATGGCTTTTCTCGGTCGCTTGCGGCCTGGCAGCGCGGCCCCCGGCAAGTTTTGTCAGCACGCAAAACCGACCATCGGTGCGACCCAATAGCGAGACATTCGCGTACGACAACCAGGGAATCTTGGTGAGCGAATGCGCGACGGCATTTTTCGAGAAAAACAGGGTCGTCGCTTGTCGAGCGGCTGCTTTCCTGCTCAACTATTAGTCAATGGAATAGCCCGGAGCCGATTTGGCGAATAACAGCCCGGTGGGTTGCGCCTGTCGCGGTCTGAGGAGACAGGCATTTCGGGCCAGGAACGCAGACGGAACTGTTCGAGCGACTGAGGCGAGATCCAAGGCAGCGCAAGTCTTTAGTCGCTCGCTGCTTGGACGCTCTCCCGCGGAATTCCACGGCGTTTCGCCACCTAAAATCCTTTGGATTCGACGATAGCACCTTTACCAGTCATTCGGCTTGGGGGGTGGAACGCTGTAGCTCGCTGTAAAACAAGCTACCATTGAGGGATAGGCTAAGTGCCTATTCATCCGATAATTACATTTAGCCGCGGATCCCGTTCCGCCGGCCTGGCATAGCTCCCTTTGGCCATCCAGTCGCTGGTAACTTTTGCATGAGTACCGAACAGTCTGTCGATCCCGAACTCGTAGAACAGACAAAGCAGCAGATCCGGAATCTGGTGCGCGAGATCGCGCAAATCGCCAAATCCGAGGTCGCGCCGGTCGAGTTCTACGACGCGGTGCTCAATCGCATCGTCAGCGCCCTGGCGGCTGTCGGTGGCGCCATCTGGACCGTGGCTGAATCGGGTCAACTGATTCTCGAATATCAAATCAATCTGAAAGAGACCCGACTAGCCGAAAGCGAAGAAGACCAGATTCGCCACGGACGTTTGCTGCGCAAAGTGATTACCAGCGGCGAAGGAATGCTGGCGGGGCCAAACTCGGGTTCCGGCAGCGACGAAGAGGGAGGCAACCCTACCGACTACTTGCTGGTTCTAGGTCCCCTCAAAACGGCCAACGAGACGGCCGGCGTGTTGGAGGTCTTTCAACGACCCGGCAGCAGCACGACCGTCCAGCGCGGGTACCTGCGGTTCTTGCTGCAAATGTGCGAGCTGGCCAGCGAGTATCTCAAGTCGCGCAAACTTCAGCACTATACGGACCGCCAAGCGCTGTGGGCCCAGTTGGAGAACTTTACGCGCCTGGTTCACAAAGGGCTCGACGTTCGCACGACCGCCTATACGATCGCCAACGAAGGTCGGCGCTTGATCGAGTGCGACCGAGTGAGCGTCGGCATCCTGAAAGGCAAGAAGTGCGTCATCGAAGCCGTCAGTGGCCAGGATACCTTCGATAAACGATCCAACACGATCATGTTCCTGGGTCAACTGGCCACGGCCGCGGTCGCCACGGGCGAACCCGTGTGGTACACGGGCGACACCTCGCTGATGGCTCCGCAGGTCGAAGAAGCCGTGCAGGAATACGTCGACGAAGTCCATTCCAAGGCGGTCGCCATCATTCCGCTCAAAGGCCCGCACGACGCCACGAACCCCCTGGACGTACCCAAAATACTCGGCGCTCTGATCATCGAACAGATCGAAGACAGTCGTCCGCGCGAGGGACTGAGCCAGCGGATCGACGTCGTGGGCGAGCACAGTTCGATTGCCCTGGCCAATGTGCTCGAACACAACGAGTTGTTTCTGATGCCGGTCTGGCGTGCCATCGGCAAATCGAAATGGGTGGTCGAAGCGCGGCAATTGCCCTACACCGTGGCCATTTCCATCACGGCGTTGGTCGTGATCTTGATCCTCTGCATCTGGCCAGCCGATTTGGAAATGACCGGCAAAGGCAAACTGGAGCCCGAGGTTCGCCGCGAAGTTTATGCCAGCCAGGACGGAGAAGTGCGTCGCGTTCTGGTCAATCACGGCGACATGGTTAAAAAAGGACAAGTTCTGGCGCTGATGCACAACTCCGAGTTGGACGTCAAACTGGAGGCCACGCGCGGCAAATTGGAGCAAGCGAGGAAGCAGCTTTCGGCCGCTAACAGCGGCTTGACCAATACGAGCCAGGATCTCGCTGACAAATTGAGGTTAGAGGGAGATCGCAACCGGTTTAACGAAGACGTAAAAAGCTATGCAGCTCAATTGGCACTGCTCCAGGAAGACAAGAAAAACCTCACCGTCCGCAGTCCGATCGACGGCCAGATGGTCACCTGGAAAGTCCAAGATGAATTGATAGGCCGACCTGTTCAAAAAGGACACTCGCTGATGACCGTGGTTGAGCCGCAGGGCGAGTGGGAGTTGGAAGTCCAGATGCCGGAAGACAAGATGGGCTATATCAACGACGCGGTCGTAGCGCAGGGCACCGAACACTTGCAGGTCAAATACATTACGGCCACGAACCCAGGTCAAACGCATAACGGCACGGTCAAAGATATCCATCGATCCGCTGAAGTCCGCGGCGACGAGGGAAACACCGTGCTCGTTCGTGTGACCATCAACAAGAACGATGTGCCCGACTTGAGGCCCGGTGCAACGGTGACCGCCAAGGTGTACTGCGGGCGAGCGGCGATCGGTTATGTCTGGTTTCACGATCTAGTTTCGTTTGTGCAATCGAAGATCCTGTTCCGCTTGTTCTAATTCCCATTGTTCTAGATTCCAGAGCAAACCGGCCCGCGTGCCAGGCTACGCTGGGCCCCTAGCATTGCGAGGCTTTTATGTTCGCCAGTTCTCTCATCACCGCGATGGCCGTTGTGTTGGCGGCGCCCAATGCGCCCAGTAATGAACCCGTTCCCAAAAGTGAGTCGAGCGAGGCCATTATCGAAAAGTGCGAGGTCGCGGCGATTCAAAACCAGGCTGTGCCGGGCTCCGATCCCGGTGTGCTTGTGGGCCTGAACGTCAAGGAAGGCCAGCAAGTCAGCAAAGGCATGGAGATCGGTCGAGTCGACGACCGCGAAGCCCAAGCCGCGCGGACCGTCAAGCAACTCGACTACGAGGTGGCCAAGCAAAAGGGCGAAAGTGATATCGAAGTTCGCCATGCGCAGGCCAACGCGGATGTGGAGGGAGCCGCCTACAATAAACTGAAAGCGGCCAATGAAAACTTAAAAAGCACGGTCTCTCAGATCGACATCATGCGTGCCAACTACACATGGCAAAAAGCCAAGCTGGGAATCGAAAAATCCGAAGAGGAACACATTTCGAATCAACTGACGGCCAAAGCCAAGAAGGCTGAAGTCGACGCAGCCAAAGTCGCCGTCGAGCGGCGTATTTTGCGTGCGCCATTTGACGGCGTCGTCGTCAGTGTCTTCAAGCACGAGGGCGAATGGGTGGCACCGGGCGACAAAGTCGTGCAACTGGTGCGCACCGATCGACTGCGCGTGTACGGCAACCTGTCCGCTACCGAATGGCTGCCGTCGGATATCGAAAACCGCAAGGTGACCGTCGAAGTCATGTTGCCTCGAAACAAAACCATCAAGGTACCGGGCAAAATCGTTTTCGTCAGCCCGACGGTCGGCGTGGGCAATCATCTGCCCGTGTGGGCCGAAATCGATACCCCGGTCGAGAACGGCCAACCGCTGGTGCGCGACGGGCTCTACGCCAGAATGACCATCCACGTCAATCAGCCGGCCGAAGCCGAAACACGCCCAGTACCTACAATTAGCAAAACGGCCGCTAAACCGGGCAACAACTAAGTCCTCCCACTCTCAACGCCGCGCTTTGGTAGCGGCTCGTTTTTCGCTGAGCCATTCTGATGGTGACGTTAGCCGATAGTCTGGTTTCCAGCTCCGCACGCATGCTCCCGATGCGGATGCGCCCGGATCTGTCGGCTCTCCAGCAGCGCTATCAGGGCCAGCTCTATTGGGTCGTCAAGGAGCCGGTCGGCCTGCACTACTTCCGTTTCCAGGAAGAAGAATACGCGATCCTGCAGATGCTCGATGGCCGCACGAGCTTGGATGAGGTCAAGATCGAGTTCGAGCGCCTGTTTCCTCCCCAAAAGATCACGGTCGAGGAGCTCGGCAATTTCGTGGGCATGCTCCACAAAAACGGGCTGGTCATCGCCAGTGTGGCCGGACAAGGCGAGCAATTGCGCAAGCGACGTTCCGAGCGAAGACGCAAAGAGCTGCTCGCGGGCTTTAGCAATATCCTGGCCCTGCGCTTCAAGGGCATCGATCCCGATCGCATTCTCAACTGGCTTTATCCGCGGATGAAGTGGATTTACTCCGTGCCTGCCCGCGTCGTCTGTGCCATCTTGGCGATGTCGGCACTAGGGCTAGTGATGGTGCAGTTCGACGTGTTCCAGGCCAAATTGCCGACGTTCAATCAATTCTTCGAAGCCAAGAACTGGATCTATCTGAGCGCGGTGCTGGCCATCACCAAGGTCATTCACGAATTCGGCCACGGCCTGACTTGCAAGCATTTCGGCGGTGAATGCCACGAGATGGGCGTGATGTTCCTCGTGATGACGCCGTGCTTGTATTGCAACGTTTCCGATTCCTGGATGCTGCCAAACAAATGGCACCGGGCCTGGATCGGCGCCGCCGGCATGTACATCGAAATCGTGATGGCCTCGATCTGCACTTTTCTGTGGTGGTTCAGCGAGCCGGGCATGTTGCACGCGATTTG
>JAYVCO010000591.1:0-5613 GCA_043749935.1 Planctomycetia bacterium | reverse complement strand
CCGCTTACTTTGGCGGCAGCCTGGCATACATGTCGCCCGAACAGCTCGAAGCCTGCGATCCGGCTCACGATCGTCAACCAGAAGAACTCGATGGTCGCAGCGACGTTTATTCGCTGGGTGTTCTGCTCTGGGAATTGCTGACGGCCGAGCGGCCGTTTCCCGAGGATGAACTGCCTCGCTCGTGGTCGCAGGCTTTGCCCAACCTGGCGAGCGTGCGGCGTGCAGGAGTTTTGGCCGAGGCGCGAGAGATGGTGCCGGCTGATTGTCCGCCCCGGGTAGTCGAGGTACTCCTGCAATGTTTGAAACCGGAACCGGCCGACCGCTATCAATCGGCGTCGGAATTGGCGACGGAACTGGACCTGTGCTTGCAGCCACGCGCCCATTCGCTGTTGCGCAGCCGCACCAATTGGCGAAGTCTGCTGAAACGCCACCCGGTCGCTTCGACGCTGTTGCTGGGGCTGCTGCCGAATGCCGTGATGTGCGTGCTCAACATCGCCTATAACTGGGTCGAGATCGTCGACAAACTCAGTTCGGCCGACCAGCGGGTGTTCTTCAACTTTCAAATCGTTATTGTCAACGCGATCGCTTACACGGTGGGGTTGGGTTATGTTTTGGTCTCGCGCGGCGAAGCGTTTCGGGCGCTCAACCGCCTGGCGCGCGGCCAAAAAGTCGAACCGCCGCCTTCGACCGATGTGGTCCGACGATGTCTGACGCTCGGATCGGCGACGGCGGTCATCACGGCACTGTTGTGGACTACGTCGGGATTCATTTTTCCCGCGTGGATTCACTACGGCGCGGGCTCGACCAGCCAATTGTCGGCCGAGCACTACCGGCACTTCGTGGTCTCGAATCTTCTCTGCGGCATGATTGCCGCCACGCAGAGTTATTATGTCGTGACGTTTCTTTCCGTGCGGTTTTGCTACCCGTGGCTGCTACAGGCGCGGCCTACTGACGCCCGGGAAGTCGGAGAGTTGGAAAGCGTGGCACGGCGGGGTCGGATTCTGTTGGCACTGACCGTTGCGGTTCCGTTTCTGGCGTTCGCGGCACTGCTGATGATCAATTTCAATCGCCTTGTGATTGGCGGTCTCACGGGCATCGGTTTTGTCGGCTGCGGCCTGGCTTATTTGCTGGATCTCACGATCCGCGGCGATTTGTCGGCACTGGTTGGCGTGATGAACCCCAGCGGCGAGCCGCACTTTGGCACCGACACCTCGGACTCGTTCCTGACCGGTTCGCGCCGCTAGCAGTAACAGGCTCACGACCTGACGCGAATTGGATTGCGCCAGTTGTGCGGACAATCCAGTGTCGGCTCGCATGACCCCGTTAAAATGGGGGAATACATGCTTGATTTTCGAGGTTAGGATCGTATGATCGAAGCTGGCCGTTTGGTTCCATTGCGTCCGATCGCGGCGCATTCAGGCGGGTCGCCTTTTCTGGCGCGGAAGGAGTTCGGCTGGTGTTTTCGGCAACTCTCTGGGCCTATTGGCCGTGGTGTCTGGGTTATGTCGTGGTAGCTGCCGCGATTTTCATCGGCCTGCGGCGCACGAGTTCGACGGACGAACGTGCCGCGTCCCTGGCCGTCGAGCCTCACAACTTCGGATCGCCAACCACGCTGGCACATGCGGCCTTTGAGTTTTTTCGTTTTCGCTGCCCGATGATGCTGCTCTCGTTGGTCGTGATCGCTTTTTCGGTGCGTTTGGCCGTGCCTGAATGGAGTTACCTCGATGCCTTAGTCGTTCTCGGCATTGTCGGCTTTTGGCCGGTTCAGGAATGGGTAATCCACGTGTTCCTGCTGCACTTGAAGCCCTTTAGTCTGCTGGGCCGGCAGTTCGATCCGATCGTTTCACGAAACCATCGCAATCATCATCGCGATCCTTGGAACGCTGAGTTGGGGATCACGCCGCCGCACATGATTTGGCTCTACCTGGCCGGGCTGCCGGCCGTTTGGCTGCTCTTTCTGCCGTTGCCCCTGGCGCTGACCGGAGTGGCGACCTATTTCAGTCTCGTGCTGAACTACGAGTGGCTCCATTTCCTGATCCACACTTCGTACGTTCCGCGGACCGCGTTGTACCGCCGCTTGTGGCGCAACCATCGCTTGCACCACTTTAAGAACGAGCACTACTGGTACGGAGTGACGATGCTCTCCGGCGACCAATTGTTTCAGACCCAGCCAAGCGCCCAGCAAACGCCGCGCTCCGAGACCTGCTTGACCTTGGGCGTGGAAAATCAATTGTCCGATTGGACCGAGCCGGCAGCGCCTGAAGTCGTCGAGGCAAGCTAAACGCGTTCGGCTTGAGTGACCCAGCTTGGCGACTCATTGCGCCGTCATGGGCCGCTGTCCTTTGATGAGGGTCTTGAGCGTCCCTCGCGCATGCGACCAGTCGCCGTGGCGGGCCGTGGCAATGACGTCCGAAAGTGCGGCATAGACATCTTCGGGCATTTCTTGGGCCGCGTGCAGTTCTTCGATCTCGGCGGCACTGCTCTCTAGCAATCCATTCTCTTTCGCCGTGATTGCCGTCCACAGGGCATCGGCCGCCGCCAGATTATCTGGGCCGCTCAATTGAGGCGCTTGGCTACAACCGCCAACCAGCGCGACGCTGCTGGATGCCAGCAGCAGCAGCGCCAGAATGAGAAATCGCGAGTGACATGCCTTGCGGCGCGCGAACTTAGTTTGCGGCGCCATCGATGATCTCGCCGACATTCCGCGTGGAAAGAGCTACCCAAACAAAGGGATTGATGTCCTCCGGGACGAATCGCACCGAACCATCGCCGAGCAGCGTGTTCGCGCCGTCGGGGTGTTCCGCGTACATCTCGTCGGTATGGCCGAAAGGATTGTTCGGAGCGTGGATGATGACCTGCGGCCGATCGTGCGTGTCCGGCCCGCTATGCGCGGCCACCAGCGCTCCGCCGCTGTTGCACGAGGACGGGAAAGGAAATTTGGGACAGGTCGCACTGAACGGAACGACGCCAACCCAGGTCTTGTTGCTCAAAACCGAACTGTGCTCGCCGATAAAAACCGTGTTCGATAGCCCGTCCGTGACGTCTTTGGCGCGTAGCCGGGCGTTGCGATAGAACGGGCCATCGATGAGCGCCTTGGAAGTCACGCCGCCGGTGGTTACCGTTTCAGGTTGCGTGAAATCCGTGTAGGCCGACACGCGCCCCCACGGTTGATGCACGCCAGCATTCGTCACGTAATGCGAATGCGCAAAGACGATTTCCGGATTGAACGGAGAGGGGGAGAGGACTGGCTCCCACGCATTCCCTTGGCCACGGTCGACAACAAAACCTTCGCTGTCGACTGAAACGGAAGGACATAAGAAGACCGAGACTTTCGTGTTGGCGACAGCGAGATTTTCGGGTGCCCAGCAGGCGACTTTCAGGTTGAAGCGCGACTGTAGATTCTCCTCTTCCAAAAACGGCAGAATTATCGCCCCCCAAGCGAATCCGCTGGGGCCATTGCCGTTGGTGTCTGGGAACGTGACCCCGTTGACCGTGCCACTTTCCGTGGGATTGCCGACGTAAGCCGGCGGAAAATAACCCTTCGCATCGTGAAAGTTTTGCAGCGCCACGCCGATCTGCCGCAGATTGTTGGCGCAATGCGACCGCCGCGCGGCTTCGCGAACTTGCTGCACGGCCGGAAGCAACAATGCCACCAACACGCCAATGATCGCAATCACGACCAAGAGCTCGACGAGCGTAAATGCGCTGCGAGCGGATCGGCTCTCCCTGCGACTTGACTTCGTGCTGTTCATTGGGCCACCGGCTTCCATAACCAACATTCGTATTCACTCCAAGCCTCACTTTAGCAATTTATTTGCTTAGTGCAACATTTGTTTTCTATATTACAAAATTTTAATTCTGAAATGCCATAGACGCATCGGAATAGGGAGCCTGGGCTAAGAAAGGGGCTAGAAATACTGAGGAAACCGCCTAGGTGCTGGCCCGATACAGCAATTCGTCCACGGCAATGGTCTCTCGAACTTCGAGCCCGATCGGCCGGCCATCTGGCCCTGGTGGCAGTTTGAACATGACGAGATCCGCCGGATCGCCTGGCTGTAAAGCGTTAGCTGGGCGACCCAGCAGGCGATTAGGAAGCTGGCTGGCCATCTGGATGGCGGTGGCCAAATCGACTCCGGCGAATCGCATGACATTCGCCACGCCAACGCCGATCGGTAGCGAAGCACCGGCCAAAAGTTGATCCTGCCCGGCGATCACCAGCCGCCCGTCGGTGAGAATCTCCAGCTCGCAGAGCTGGGTCGCATAACGGCCCGGCGGCAGACCTGCCAGGCCCGAAAGATCGCTAATCAGCAGGCATCGTGCTGGGGTTTTGGCGCGCACGATCGTTTGGACCACCTCCCCGGGCAGGTGATGGCCATCGACGATCAGACTGGCAAACAGCCGGTCGTCGGCCAATTGGTCCCAAAGATAATTCGGATGCCGCCGTAGCATGCGATGGGCTCCGTTGCCCAGGTGCGTGCTGAGCGACGCGCCGGCATCGACGGCGGCACGAATTTGATCCGAGTTGGCGCTGGTGTGGCCGATCGCCACGACGACGCCGGTGTCGACCGCGCGACGGATGAATTGCGGTGATTCACCGTACTCGGCCGCCAGCGTCACGATGCGAATCCGCCCTTGGGCGGCATCTTGAAAACGGATGAATTCGTCCCAGTCCGGTGGGCGGCAATGCTCGAGCGGATGCGCGCCGCGCGGGCCGTCCTCGCGGGCAATGTAGGGGCCTTCGAGGTGAATGCCCGCGACGCAGCGAGCAACGTCCGCCCAACGCTCACAGGCCGCCGCGATCGTCCTCATGCCGTGGACGATCGTCTCGAAGCCGGCAGTCGTTACCGTTGGACAGAACTGGGTAACGCCGAAAACGGCTTGCTGCCGGGCGATGACGGCCACTTTTTCGGCCGTCAGATCGGGCGAACTGAATTCCTGGCCGCCGTACCCATTGCTCTGGATGTCGACCAAGCCAGGTGCGATCCACGGTAATGCAGACGATCCAGCCAACTCGTCGCCAAGGTCATGAACGGCCGAGATCTTGCCCTGGGATATCTCCAATTCAACGGCACGGCCCGTTTGATAATGCCGGCCTTTGATTCGAGATATCTGATTTGCGGTCGTGTCGACAGACAAGCGTCACCAGCGAAAACGGGTTGCCTGCTGGAATTCCCGTGAAAGGGAGGATCTCAGCGGAAAGTTAGCACCCCGCTACGATAACCCAGCCGCCGGGCCGCTGCCAGTCGCGCCCAGTGCTGGTGCTCTTCAATCGAGCGAGCGGCCTCGACCGTACTAGTAGAGTCCGTTCGTTGGGCGCGATCCGACGATCGGGATGTTCGGAGTTCGCCATCGCAGCGGATCGTAGGTGTTGGAGCCCCAACCCGCCGAATAGCCACCGTACATCGGAGTCGACGAAACCGTGGGACGCGAGTTGGAGATGCCGAACCATTTCAGCGCGGCCAACCGGTCTTGCCGCTGTTGGCCGCGTACTTCGGCCCGATGGCGAATCGCCAGTTTCGGATTGTCGTAACGACTTCGCTCTTGCTCGTAGAACCACATTTCCGGAGTCGCGCTGACCGGACTGAGCGACGTATCGGGCGCCGGAGCGACTCG
>JAYVCO010000590.1:0-2161 GCA_043749935.1 Planctomycetia bacterium | reverse complement strand
GTCGGCAACCTGCACGGCTCGAGCGCCCAGGGGCAAGCCCTGGAACTTCTCTTGGATTTCCGTGACCTGGCTCAAGCAATCCAACAGGCTCTCGGCCGGAATGCGGCGGATCTTACTGTGCGAGAAGTTTTTCGCGTCGTCCGCGTTGCTGGCGTTGGCTTGCGACGAACGCTGATAGGCCTGTGAGGCGCAAATATCGCGCACCAGTTGCTTGAAGTCGTAGTTGTACGACGTGAGCTTGGCCCCCAGGGCCTGAAACAGTTCGGGATTGCTGGCAGGATTGCTGACGCGAATGTCATCGACCGGCTCGACAATGCCCAAGCCGAAGAAGTGGGCCCAGACGCGATTGGCCACGCTGGTGGCAAAGTACGGGTTTTCAGGCGAAGCCAACCATTTGACCAGTACCTCGCGGCGATCCTTGCCCGCCACGTCGGGCACCGCGCCGCCCAAGAACTTCGGCGGCATGACCCGGCCGCCAACCGGATGAGCCACTTCGCCGCCGCCGGAATTAAAGACGATCGTTTCGCGATAATCTTCCCCCGCCTTCCGCCCGATCTGCGCGAAGAATGCGGCAAAGCTGTAATAGTCGTCCATTGTCCAGCGATCGAACGGATGGTTATGGCACTGGGTACACTGCGTGCGAATGCCCATGAAGACCTGGGCCACATTTTCGGCCGTCTTCAGCGTATCGCGCTCGATCTGATAGTAATTCGTCGCCGGGTTCTTGAACGTGCCGCCATTGGCGCTCAGCAGGTTCTGCACCATCTGGTTCAACGGCACATTGCTCGAAATCTGGTTCGTCAGCCAATTCGAGTACAAGAACATCGATTTGTAGCTGACCTCGTTCGTGCTCTTGACCATCAGCAGGTTGGCCCACTTCAGCCCCCAAATCTCGGAGAATTCCTTGCGCTCGAGCAGGCGGTCGACGAGCTTCGTGCGTTTCGCCGGATCCGCGTCCGCCATATAGGCTTGGTATTCTTCGATCGTGGGCAGCAGCCCGGTGATGTCGATCGTGGCCCGGCGGATATAGACCTCGTCGCTGCACAATTCGCTGGGCAGCACGCGAATTTTCTGCAGCTTGGCATTTACTAGTTCGTCGACATAATTCGCCGGCGGAGTCGTGGGCGGGGTGTACTGCAAATCCTTGGGCAGCACGAGCACCTGGCTGCCGACTGTGTGCGTGGCAAATCGCGTCAGGATAAACGCCTCGCCGCGCGCCGCGGCCGTCACCAGCCCATCGGCACTAATCGGCGCCGAGTTGTCGTTGTTGGTCAGAAAAACCACCAGGTTCGTTACGTCGCGGTCCGTGCCATCGGAGTATTTCGCGCGGGCGATGAACTGCTGCGTGGCATCTTTGCCTTCGAGCACGGCTTTGGGCGGATAGAGCTCCAGGCCCACGACGGTCGGCACATCGGCCGGATCTTTTGGCACGCCCGATTCGAGCCAGCGCAAGACAGTCTGGTAATACTCGCTATCGGGGGCGAAGCGCTTGCCCCCGGTGTGCGGCACGCTGCCATCGGCCTTCTGCATCAACAAGCTTTCACGCGGCAGGGCCAGGTTGATGCGGCGAAAGCCGATCTCGTGCGTAATCCGATGATGATCGCCGTCGGGATCGTAGCCGAACAGCGATAGATTGAAGCCGTCCTTCCCCCGTGCCGCACCGTGGCAACTGCCCGTGTTGCAGCCGGCCCGCATGAAGACGGGCATGACGTCGAGCTTGAAGCTGATCGGGCGTTCGACCGTGGCGTCCTTGACCGTTACCGGCAAGCTGACGGTCTGACCCTGATATTCCAAGGCCAACGTCGTCGCGCCATCGGCGGTCGGATAGAGCGGGTGTCCGTCGATGCGTGCAAACGCCGGGTTGGCCAGCGTCGCCTTGGCCGCAACAGTGACGTCGAGCGTCACTCCGTCCGGCCGCGTGGCTACGACGATGAACGCTTGCCGGTCTCGGCTGCTGGTGAGTTGCACGTCGGGCGGAAACGCCTCGAGCTTGATTGCTGGGGCGTCAGCCGCCAAAGCAATGCCCGACAGCAGGCTCCAACAGAGCAGTGAATAAAGTGTCTGTTTCATTTGGCCTCTCCTGCGCTCTTGGCGGCGGCTTTGGCTTGTTGACGGTCCAGACGCAGCTTTTCCAGCCGCGTCAGACGTTTTTCCACGGGGG
>JAYVCO010000589.1:0-2179 GCA_043749935.1 Planctomycetia bacterium | reverse complement strand
GGTATCTCTGGCCGCGGCACTCGAAAGTGCATTTGGTATCGATGAATATTTTCGGTCGCGACGCGGTTGGTAATTTCACATTCAGCCTGCACCGTTTGCTGCGTTCTAACGGAGTACCCTGCCAGCTCTATGCCAGCAATTTCGATCCACTGCTGCGAGGCACCATTCGGCATACGTGCGAACTGTTCAACGCGGCCGCGCCCGAAGATTTGATCTTGGTCAATTTTTCGATCTTCGACCCCTGGCTTCCCCGCATCGTGGACTTGCCGAGCAAGAAAATTCTCTATTTTCACAACATCACCCCGCCACGGTTTCTTCAGGTCTACGATGCCGAATATGCCGATCATTGCGCCGACGGCATCGCACAATTGAAGCACCTGGACCGGTTCGACTTGCTGATGGCGAACTCGATCAGTTCGGCTCGGTTGCTACAGAGCGTCGCGGCCAGGAATCGTGGCAGCCACCCGCCGGACGATGCGCAGTTGATGCACGTTCCCGGGCCGTTCGGCGAAGCTTCGCGACTGCTGCAGAAGGCCGTCATCACATTAGAAGCCCAAGCACACGCACCGTTGGAGGTCGTTACGACCCCGCCGATGATTGGGATCAAGGCCTGGGATGGGATTGCCGCCGAGCCGGTCGATTTGCCCGCGCAGGGCACGACGTTGCTCTACGTTGGACGCATCGCTCCTCACAAGCGCATCGAAGATTTGTTCGCGCTGTTCGACCAGTATTACAAACTCAATCCCGATGCGTCGCTGGTGATCGTCGGGGGGTCGGGCTTCGATGGCTACGTTGGATTCTTGCGCTACTTGTTGAACAACGAATACGCCGGCATCAAGCAACACATTCATTTTCGCGATGGAATGAGCGATGGGCAACTAAAAACCGTTTACCAACGCTCTTCGGCACTAGTCACGATGAGCGAACACGAGGGCTTTTGTGTGCCGGTCGTGGAAGCCATGGTCTTCGACAAACCGGTCTTTGCGTATGCGAACGAGGCGGTGGCGGAGACACTAGGACGTAGCGGCCGCGTATTTTATTCCAAAGACTTCGAGGCCGTGGCCGCCGACATCCATGCCGTGCTGACCACGCCTTGGATCGAGCGGCTGATTCTCGACGCGCAGCAGCAGCGGTTGAAACAATTGGTCGAGCAAGCCAGCGGCATCGGCGTGTGGGCGGCGCTGGAAAAGGTGATGTACCGTGCGCGTTCTCTTTAATACGTACCCGGTGGCTTTCGGTTGTCCTGGTGGTGGAGAGGTCCAACTTCTCAAGTGCAAGGAGGCGCTCGAGTTGTTAGGCGTGGACGTAGTATTGTTCGACCCTTGGCGCCCGCAGTTCGACTCGGTCGATCTGGTGCACTATTTTTCAGTGCAGGGCGGTTCGATGAACTTTTGTCACTACGTCAAGCAAATCGGCCTGCCGCTGGCGATTTCGCCCATCTTGTGGTTGACGCGCGAGAACCGCCGGCAGTTTCCGCTGGGAGAAATCCGCGAACTTTTGCGTCGCAGCGACTGCGTGCTGCCCAATTCGGCCGCCGAACAACAGCAGTTGGCAGAAGAGTTCGACCTGGACCTCGAAAGAATCTCGGTCATTCCCAACGGCGTCGACGTCGAGTTTGCCGTGCCAGCCGACCGCGACACTTTTCGACATCACTTTGATATTCCGGGCCGGTTCATGCTAAACGTGGCCAACGTCGAGCCACGCAAGAACCAGCGACTGCTAGCGCAAGTCGCTCGAAAGCTGGAGCTCGATCTGGTATTGCTCGGGCGAGCCCGCGACGCGGAATATCTGCACGGCGTGCTGGCGGCCGGCGGCAACCGAGTGCGGCACGTTGGCTCGCTCGATCACGCCGACCCGCTGCTCAAGAGTGCCTATCGGGGCTGCGAAGTCTTCGTACTGCCGAGCTTGTTGGAGACACCCGGGCTGGCCGCCCTGGAAGCCGCCGCTCAAGGTGCCAAGGTCGTCATCACCAGCGTCGGTTCGACGCGGGAGTACTTCCGAGAATTGGCTACATACGTTGAGCCGACGTGTGAACAGAGTTTGCGGCAAGGAATCGAATCGCAATGGAGTGCCGAGGGCAGCGAGGATTTGCGGACCCACGTGCTGGCCAATTTCACTTGGGACCAGGCGGGAAAAGCCTTGGTGGATGCCTACGAACGTATGCTGATGGCCGCCGGCA
>JAYVCO010000588.1:0-9940 GCA_043749935.1 Planctomycetia bacterium | reverse complement strand
GCCGTTGATGGCGAGCACGGGTATCTTGATTGTCGTCAGGTCAATGTCTGGTCGAGACCCGTCGTCACGGCCTCCGGCGGGTCGCGCCGGCTGATTTTTTTCCGTTTCCTGTCCAGTGCTCGATGCTTGTTTGCGCTGGGCAAGCCTGGCGCGAAATTTGGCGTACAAATCCGCTTCCAGTGGATCGGTCCCCTGTTTGTCCTCGGGCACTTTGGCCTTCATTTCCGGACTGATTTCCGGAATGCCCCAGCCGCCAAAGGCGACCGTCAAGAATCGCTCGGGATACCGGGCGAGCATTTGTTCCGCAATCGCGCCCCCCATGGAGTAGCTGTGTACATGTGCCTTGGCAATATCCAAGTGGTTCATCAGTTCGATCACGTCTTGTGCCATCGTGCGATTGGGAAGGGAGTTGTTGGGAGGGTTGTCGCTCGTGCCGTGACCGCGGCAATCGACGGCCACGGCCCGGTGATTCTTAGCCAACGCCTCGGCAATGCCATTGGCAAACCAGCTTCCCTCCGCACTTCCGCCAGCTCCGTGAATCAAGATCACCGGCGTACCTTGGCCCATGACCACATAGTGGATCTTCAGTCCGTCAGCGACAACAAGAAAACCGTGACTGCGGGCCGGTTCGGCCAAAGCCACTCCGCCAGCCACCCAAACGCAGATGGTCAGGAGCAAGGTGATTCGTTTCATGATCACTCCGTGTTTTGGAACCGTGGCATCTGAGTTACTGGGCTTCATCGGATAGCAATTCTTAACCTTCTTCGCCGACGGGCTGACCTCCATGAAGACTTCAATCCATCGATTTGACCGCGGGCAATTGCCGCGCCCAGCGTTCATATTCCTGCTGGCAGTCGTCGTTGCTGACGAATTCCTTCCAAATCATTCGGG
This sequence comes from Planctomycetia bacterium, assembly GCA_043749935.1. Classification (GTDB taxonomy): domain Bacteria; phylum Planctomycetota; class Planctomycetia; order Pirellulales; family PALSA-1355; genus PALSA-1355. The sequence continues at coordinate 9,049 of JAYVCO010000588.1, read as the reverse complement.
CTCGAAAACCATATTCCTGACCCGCGCGGACCTGATGGATCACGTATTGCCAGTCGAAGGCGGGTCGCGGGAACTTGGGGACTTTGAACTTGAAGAGGCTGAAGCGGATTTCGTCCCGTGGATTGTAGGATTTGTCGAACATCATGATCAAGGTCATGCCGTGTGCGGCTCGACCGAAATAAAACGGCTGCGTGAATCGGGGTTTGTCGTAGCTCCACAAATTGAGTTTGAAGTTGTGGTCGGCGTCGTATTCCAGCGGTCCAGCGCCGGCGGCTCGATAAGTCCCGCCGCCATTGTAGTCCGCATGTCCCGCGGGCGCGTCGGCCACGATCCAGTGCTCGCGATCTTGTGGGTCGTTCTGGCCCAAGAAATGGAGTGCCACCTGCTCCACGTCGTTCATGTAATTGGCGAAGAACAACACGGCATGGCCCCGCGAGCCAAACAGTTGCGGGTCGTGCGCTTGGCAGCGAAAATCGAGGTCGATCGAGTTCTGCTCGCCGAGCGTGTAGGTGAGCGTGCTTTGCAGCCGCCAGGGATCGTCCTTCTCGTCGCGTACCAATCGCACGGCCGGCTCGCGCGGCGAGCGATACAAGGAGTATCGGTGATGCCGCGGCATGAACAGATTGTTCGGCGAGGCATGGCCCGAGATGATGTGCTCGAAGTTCAATCCGGCCGAGGCGCCCAGGGAATCGGGATCGAACGCATCGAAATCCGCAGCATGGCGACGGTTGAACAAGGCGTCGACGCCACTCAAGACGCGCGGCGATTGGCTGTTGTCTCGAAAGACGACTTTCAAGTCACCGCGCTCGACCGTGGCCGTTTCGCAGAGCGTCCAAGGATCTTCTTCTTGCGGACGATCACCGGCATTCGCGGACCGAATGGTCGCCAACAGCAGCAGCCCAGCCAGAATTCCACGATACTTCGGACAAGCCAGTCCCAGAGCCGGCATCATGGTGCTCGCGCTTTTGACGGGAACGAATGCAAGAATCCGATTGTGCCCGCGCCCCAGGGAGAAAACAAGAGTCGCATGAACCGGTGCCGGAAATCACTCTGTTTTTTACTCACCGACCGAGCGGCAGAAACTCAAGCGATGGGAGCGCCAGGCCGGAAGCGTGAATTAGGCGTAGACCTCTGAGCCGGACAAGCGCGGCGCTGGAAAGTTGGCATTGCACGCCTTGCAGGCCGTGCGATCGCGCGGCACCGTGGCGCCACACTGGGCGCATCGTTCGGTTGCCGGCCAATGGCGGTGCAGCAAGTAGCCGATGAGGCCCGGCACTCCGGTTAGAAGGACGAACACGGCCCAGACGGGTGCGTGTGTTTGTCCGTATCGTCGCGCATGTCGATATGTCACGACGGCCAATGCCGCCGCGAGCAGGCAGACAACCAACAGCGGCAGCGTGTGGTACGTCAACACGTCGACAACCGCCGTGCCGTAATCGGGCGAGTCTCCTCTTTTCACGGCTTCCCGAGGTAACATCACAAAGACGATGAGTCCCTGGAGCAGTGGCGATGGAAACACGGCGGCCATGCCCCAAGCCTGCTCTCTCCGGCCGACCGTTGGGTCGGGGTACAAATGAAATTCTTCATGGCGCCGCACTTTGCCGCTTTGATCGAGCCAGAAAATCTCGGTGGGCTTCCCAGGCTTGTAGCTGTAATCGACCAGAATTGCCTCGTGCTGCGTAGTCGTCTCATAGACCGTTAGACTCTTCTCACGCAAAGGCTGCGGCAGCGCAATTGAACGCAGGGGCTCGCGGTCGGCATTCAACAAAACAACTCGGTCGGGCAGGCGGACGGCAATGTGGTGCCTGATGCGAGCGAATTCACTAGCCAAGGGATCGCCGACAAGACCGACCGAGATCACTTTGTCCGGCATGGCGATCGGGCGGACTATGTGCCGCCGCAAATCCACCTCGAACAGCGAGTCACCCGAGATCACGTCGACGAACTGAACGCCCGGATCGGGATAATGGATAGGCTCTTGTCCCATCGACTGCCAACCATCAGGTGAAGCGTAGCTACCGCGCGCTGCCCAACGGCGACCATCGATGGCAAACTGTTCATCCTCGGGCGGAATATCGGAGCGAAAGCCGCGCAGCCCGATATGGCCGATTTTGCCCTTGGAATCACGATCGTAACCAACAAAGTAGGCATGTCCTTGCTCGAGTCCGTCGTGAATCAGATACCAGTAAGTCGGCAGGCCATTTCCTTGGTAGAACCCGACGACGCGAGAGCGCCATCGCAGCGGGTCCATTGGCCCACCGACGGCCGCTGGCAAGAGGTTGGAGTAACTTTGCAAATCGACGTCATCGGGGCTCTCAACGCTTTGGCCATCCAGCGTGCGGTACCCCCGCGAGGCATAGCTCTCGGCGCTATGAAGTTGAATCAAGGCCCGACCGTCGAGCGTAAACACCAACGATTTTGTAGGCTGAGACGGGAAAAATATCTGAGAGATTACGAACCCCAACCACAGGCAAACGGCGGCCCAGACGATGGCCGATCCTCCGCCCAAGATGACGGTCAGCGCCAGCGGCGAAAACAGCGTGCCCACGATGGACTTTTTCATATTGACCTCGGCATCAGGAAAAGTCGCGCGTCGCGGCGACATTGAAGATGACCCAGACAAAGTACGCGTCGATCGCCAGACCGAGACCCACGAGCAGTGGGGCAAATCCTTCGGGTGCCGAAGCCTGGAAAATGAACATCGCTCCACTGGCGGCCAGTGGGAAGAATCGACTGACAAACCAACGCGCCGGACGGAGTCCACTCAAGAAGGCGCCGAAATAAAGCCCTGGTATTGCCAGGCACTCGCGCCAGGTACTGGCGGTCATCGACCAGTCGAACGGACTGGCGTGAGTTCCGGGAGCCGCCGCCCAAAGCGTGTAGCCGAACGAGGGAAGGAACGACACGATCAGGCACAAGGCGGTGCCCAGCAGCAGCTTTGCAGCCACGATCTCGCTGCGTGGCAGTGGTCGATGCAGCAAAAACAGAAACGTGCCGCGGCTCGACTCCCACCAGGTCTGCCATAGCGCCACCACGATTGCGAAGATCGCCGGCACGTTTGTTACAAAGGGGGTCAAGTCGGTACCGATGAACGGGATCTCGCCGCGCTCCATGGTTGCCAACCCCAAGCGCATGCCCATTGCGGAACGGAACATACCAGTGCGAATTCGGCGACAAGCGCCAACAAGATCATTGGCAAGAGCTCTCGAAATTCCTTCCAGGCAAGCGCTTTTAGCATGGCATCATCTCCCGTTCGAAACTTGGCAAGGGGCGGGTGGGTCCACGCGTATAGGCGATGAATGCGTCCTCCAAATTCATTTCCAAAACCTCCACGCTCACCGCTCCCAGCGATTCGGCCAGAGCCGCGTGTTCCTCTCCATAACCAACAACGACTAGTTCCAACTTGCCGCCGTGTTGACGTTGGCTGACTAATCCCTGACATCGTGGAAAATCTGGCACGGCGCCCACGAACTCGAGCACGACGCGCCGCAGCGCCATTTTGAAGTGTTCGGTCGGACAATCGACCCGCAGCACGCCATCGGCCAAAATGCCGATCCGGTCGGCAACGCGTTCGACGTCGCCCAGAATGTGCGAGCTGAACAGAATCGTGCGTCCGCTGCGTTGAATCAAATGGATCATCGATTCGAGGAAATCGCGTCGCACGACGGTGTCGAGCCCGAGCGTTGGATCGTCCAAAATCAACAGCTCGGGGTCCGGAGCCAACGCCAGAGCCAACGACACCTGGGCTCTCTGTCCGTTCGACAAGCGGCCGATCTTCGCTTTTCGAGAGATCGCGAAATGATCGAGGATGCCCTCGACAAATCGGTCGTGCCAGTTCGCGTGGAACGCTCGACTAAAGCGAGCGGCCTCGCCGACGGTCATCCAGCGGTAGAGCGGGTGTCCCTCGGCCAAATACGCGATTCGACCCCGCATGGCCGGCGTCAGCTCGCGGGTGTTCTCGCCCAAGAGTGTGGCCTGGCCCGCGTCGGGCTGGACCATGCCGAGCAGCATCTTGATCAAGGTCGACTTTCCGGCTCCATTGCGACCCAAGAAGCCATACACGCAACCGGCGGGAATCCGCAAATTGACGCTGTCGACGACGCGCCGTTCTCCATAGTGTTTGGTCAATCCCTCGATGACGATTGCATCGCCCATGGCTGACAACCCTTGTGCTTTGGGGCCTTGTCGTTTTGGGGCCAAATCCCTTGAAATTGCCGACTCGCAGCGTTCACTTGGTTTGCGCGGCAACCTGGTTCCATTGATATTGCTTCATCCGTTCCTCGACAAACTCGACTAGCTCCGCGGCGGTGAAGCCAACCCGGATCGCATCGACGAGCACCTGATCGATCGGTTTCATCAGCCGCTCGCGGCGGAGCTTCTTCGACAAAGGCGGTCCGGCGCGACGCACGAACACTCCCAGTCCCGGCCGGGTATACAAAACGCCTTCTCGCTCCAACTCGGTATATGCCCGGGCAACCGTATTTGGATTGACGACCAATAACTCCGACAGCTCGCGAACGGACGGCAACCGCTCGTCCGGGCGCAGGCGCCCACGGGCAATCGAGGCGCAGATTTGCTCCATCAATTGCTGATAGATCGGCAGGCCGGTCGCGGGACTGATCGAGAATTCCACGTGTCGTGTCTCCAACTGTATCGATTGTACTAGTACAGTTGAAAATTGCAAGAGCGCACGGTTTGGACGCCCAAACTGGTGCCTCATCGAATTGAATGAATTTGACGGCACCGTGCCCCATCCGCCAGAATCACTGGTCGAGGGAATTCACACGGAGAGACACCCAATGAAGAGACGCAATTTTCTGGGCGGGGTAACGGCAGTCGTTTCGGCTGCATGGTCCGGCAAGGCAGTGGCCGCCGAGGCCGATGGTACTCACGCCGCGTCTGCTGGAAAACTCGTGATGCACGTCGGCTGCCAGAACGGGCCGACGACGGCAAAAATGCTCGACTATTTCAAGCGGCACGGTGTCGAGCACATTTGTGGTTACCCGCCCGACCCAGGTGCAGAGGGGCATTGGTCGGTCGACGACCTGAAGCGGACCAAGGATTTGTGCCAGCAGCACGGCGTGTCGCTCGACATGGTCGCGCTGCCATTTCTCAGTTCCAGCCACATCGACCGCGAACGACGCGGGGCTATCATGCTGGCCGCAGCCGGGCGAGATCGGGACATCGAAGACATTCAGCGGATGATCGAGGCCTGCGCCAAGGTCGAAATCCCGGCGTTCAAATACAACATGAGCTTGCTCGGCGTACTGCGAACCGATTCCACGCCGGGCCGGGGCGGCAGTCGCTACAGCACTTGGAAACTGACCGACGCCAAGAACGCCAACCAACTGACGCGAGCCGGTCGCGTGTCGGCCGACGAGGCCTGGGAGCGGATCACTTATTTTCTCGACCGCGTGATCCCCGTGTGCAATCAGTACAAGGTTCGGGCGGCCTGCCATCCTCACGATCCCGGCACGCCATCGTCGGGATTTCAGGGCATTGTCAACGTCCTAGGCACCGTCGACGGGCTGAAGCGATTCGTCACGATCCAGGACAGCCCCTACCACGGGCTGAACTTCTGCGTCGGCACCGTGGCTGAGATGTTGCAAGACCCGCGCCAGGAAATCTGCGAAATCGTGCGCTACTTCGGCCGGCGCGGCAAGATTTTCAACATCCACTTCCGCAACATTCGCGGCCATCGCGACGATTTCCGCGAGACGTATCCCGACGATGGCGACCTCGACATGCTGGCAGTTGCCCGCACGCTTCACGAGGTCGGCTACCCTTACATGCTGATGCCCGACCACATGCCGAGCCATGCCGACGATCCCGACGGATCGAAAGCCTTCGCGTTCGGCTATGGGTATATCAAGGGGCTATTGCAGGCCCTCGCATCCGCGTAGTAGGGGTACCCATAGTTGCATCGCGGGCCAATGGCGCCACGGGTTTTCGGCCATGCTTCTGGCGGAGCTTGCCACGCTGTCACAGGCGGCGTCTTGGTGGAAATTGCTGCCTGGATTTGTTGGGATCCGGAGTTTGCCGCGGAGCATTCGAATGCTGCGCTGGAAGATAACGCAGAGCTTGATCTGAAGCTCAAAACGGTAAATACCGTTTTTCGGCTCCGAACATTGGCCACTTCTGGAAAAGGGCAACACTGCCGACGGACGACCAGAATCGAAAGCGTTGATTTCGGGAACTCTTACAACAAGAGCGGGAGACGAGGGTCGAACTCGCGACATCCAGCTTGGGAAGCAACTTAAAACGCCAGCCGAAAAAGGCGTTTCTAGCGGCGAATTACAGCATTTTAGCTACCTGAGGGAGAGTTGCAAGTGGTTGCCGCTGGTCGCCGATTTTGGCCGCGATAGGCGGTATTCGGTTGAGCCGCTGGGTATATACCCGGCTTGAAAATGGAAGACCTACTTACAGCCATGCGTGCTGGATACCTCTTATCGCCTTCGCTTGTTGGGCGACATTGGAAGCGTTCGCAGCGTAGTGATGATCCTACAGTACTGCATGGCCATCGCAGTCAATCACGGCCACAATTGGAGACGTGCACGATCGATTGCCCATGCCGCGTCGATCTTTGAACGGCTAACGTGATCGCGTTTGCTCCGCGAAGTCGAAATTGAATCAACGCGTGGCACGATGCATTCTGAGCGTGCTAGCAAGGTTGACGACCCACACTCAACTTGTAAATTGACTCCTGCGGACGGCCACGGTCGGCAAGTGGGAAGCGGGAACGCACGGACGCCCACCGTCCTTTTTCAAACGCTTTCAAGCTGGGCATAGAGCAGGCCCCTGCTTCCTCAAGTGCCAATCAGGCCACTTGAGAATGTTCACAGCCGGCAGCACACCTCGTCGAGAGCATGGCGATTGTGCGCCGTGGTCGGTGCTTCGGAATCCTCATCCTGCAAGTCTCGATACGCCTCCTGACGCGCCTTGGCATTCGATTCGACGGACCAGCGGCGACTGAATTGCAAGTCTGCCACTTCAGTCCATCGAATCACACGCCCGTCAGAAGATGCTTCCCGGCATGCATATGTCTGTCGGGCTAGTTGCAATGACTTTTCAGGCGAGAGCAGCGGCGACTTTTCGCCTCCGGACGTTCTTGGCGGAGACCACTTGCACTAGTGGCAAATTTTTGCTTACCCTGCAAAGGACGGGGACAGTCGAAGAAATGAGGGAGAGATGATTCGCTCGAATTCCATCGATCTTGAAAATGAACATTTGCTGAGCATGAGCCAAGCGGCGACGTTCTTGAGCAAGAAGCTCCCTGGCCGACGTGGCGGCCGGCCGATCCACACCAGCACGTTGCACCGCTGGACAACGCGCGGCCTGAAGGGCGTTAGGCTGGAAGTCATGTGCGCGGGCGGCACGAGATTCACGAGCATTCCAGCCATTGAGCGATTTTTTGTTCGGCTCGGTAGTGATGTCGCCCGCGACACCTCCTCTGAATCTATTGCAAGCTCGGACAGAAGCCGCCGGATCGCGCAAGCCGAAAAAGAATTAGCAGCGGCGAAGTTCTGATCGCACCTGAACGGCAACTCACCCGCAAAACTCTCAATGACAATCCTCGACTGCCAATCGTACGATTCCGCGCTGCAGAGCCTGGCTGAGATTTTCTGGATGCCACCCGAGACGCTCGAATCGCGGTTGCGGGCATGCACGGTCGAGGCCAGGCTCGCCAGTAACGAAAGATTTCAGCAGTTTGTATCCGACAACACCGTGGAATTCCGCGAGCCACGTTGTTCGGGATCCTATTGGTTCCACAATGCACGCGTCCGAACCCCTGACGTGTTTCGCCAGTCTGGCATTAAGCCGCTGAGTGGTGTGCTCGACGATGTTTGGGCAATGTTTTTTGACGTGATCGGCAACCGCCTGAGCCAAACCGAAAAGGAAGAATTTCGCACGGCAGTCGGGCTAGATCGAATCAAAGGCCGGACGGCCGTCGCCTACGCAATGATCACAGACGCTCCATACAGTGGGCCGTTCGCAAAACTGATTCGAGAGCAAGCGGATTACACGATCGCAATGAACCACTTTTCCTACCAGAAACGCTCTGCAATCGCGGATCACATTCTGAAGTGCCTGCGCCAGAAACACGATATCGACTTGACCGCTGAATTTGAAGCCGTGACCACGCCCTGCGCCGTCAAATTCTTCTCCGCGAAAATAGCTCCCCCGCTCCAACAAGCACTTGTGTACTTGTGGTCGAAAGCGCATGCGGACGAAGTTGAATTCATAGGCGGGGCCATCGACTATACTCCGCAGATCCAGGACATTTTTCGTCGGTTTGCTGCAAAGGAAATTACCAGCCAGGAACACTTCAGAGGGCTCGATGAAATCGGAAAAATGGCCGGACATCGTCGGGGGCTGTCGGGTCACGACGTTAGGACGGCCTGGAATGCCACGTTCAATGGCCGCGGCGAAGCAATCCCGCCGGAGCAGGTCGTCGACGTGCTGATCACGGCGGCCGCGTAGCTCTTTCACAATTCATCGCGTCCAGTGCGGACAGCTAAAGCATCTGGACGCGGGAGAGAACGGCTACATCGCTTGAATTATTTCTTGCGGCGGCTGGGGTAAAACCAGCATGCGGAAACGAAATTGACAACTGCCGGCGAGACCAACAAACCATCCGGTACTTGTTTCCTCGGAAACCACTGCGGGAAGGCAATTGGCACAAAGAACGACGCCCCATGGCTGTGAGCGCCAAGGAAAGGATGATTCCGGCTCGTCGCTTTTCTTCCGGGGTTTGTTCCATGTCGCAATTGGGTAGCGGGGCCATCTGAATCCGCCGCGCGAGAAATTTAGGTCGCTCATGGCGGAATGCGACAGATGGTGTTTGCCATCCACTTAAACAGCGTCCGCCGCAAGAAGTTTCGAGAAGAACAGCGGAGTTTAGGGGCGTTGCCATCGGGGCTCAGAGGTGTTCTTGGGCCATTGAACTAGACCTTAAACAAGCGAGCCTCGAGGCGTTTTGTTGGTGATTTTTCACGCTGAGCGCGAGCGCAATGTCAGCCGGGAGACGCCGGGTGGGGCTCTGCGATTG
>JAYVCO010000587.1:0-2272 GCA_043749935.1 Planctomycetia bacterium | reverse complement strand
CAACGCGGTTGCGTCGGCGCCGCGCAACCGACATGCGATGCCCAAAGCGACGCAACCGCGTTGCGGTTGAAATGGGTGTTGCATTAGCACACCCAAGGTAGGCGCGAGTACGCGCCAACCGTTGGGCTGGAGGCCGAAAGCCCTTCGGGCTAGAAACGCGGCATTGATCAGCAATCACCAACGACCAATCACCAACGACCAATCACCAACGACCAATCACCAACGACCAATCACCAAGGACCAATCACCAAGGACCAATCACCAGCCACCAACCGACCTAACCTCCGAAAGGACCAACGATGGACCATCAAGAAAAGCACCACCAACACAAAGAGCAGGAGCACGAGCAAGAAAAGAAGGAGCACAAGGCCTACGAGCAGAGGCACGAGAAGCAGAATTGGCTCCCGTTTCATCCGCTGTGGCTGGTCGTGGTCGGCGTCGTGCTGACCGGGGCGGCCGTGTTGGTGTGGACGTTTGGATTTCGGCCGTTTGGATAGATTTTTTGCTGGAAAAATTAGTCGCGGCGGGTAAAACATTGGTAGGTTCAGGAGACAAAGATCATGCGACGGACTATTTGTTGGGGTTGCTTGATTGGGTTGCTCGCGGTCGCGGCGTTCGTAAATCAAGCGCGCGCCGCCGGCAAGGAAGTCAAATTCACGAACGAATGGAAAGGCTCGGTCGCCGACCAAAAGTTGCAGGCCGTCGCGCCCGACTGCATCGCCGGCAAGAAGTCGCTGGAGAGGCTGTGGGCGGCCTGGAAGATCAAGAACAAAATGCCCGACGTCGATTTCACTTAGTATTGCTTAGATCCAGATCGTCGAGTGCCGTGCAATCCTTCAAATACTCCAAGCCTTTGTCGGTGATTGCCGTGGAATCATTCGGCAGCATCGTCACAACCGTCCCATTTTGACATTCCCCGCGCCGCACCGCAATCTAGAATTTGCGGAGAGATCACACGCGGCATCCATTGGTCGCGGCGGCGCTCGCTGAGTGAGATTGTCACGAACCACGTGACACAGCGTTATTCGCTCTTCGGCGGCGGCAGAGTCGCCGTGCGATGATGCAGGGGCGAGAGGAGGCTGGGAAGCGGGTCGCCTTGTTCGAGGCTGCCGCTCTCTTCGATGTGCCGCTTGAGACGCGCCAGCTTTTCAGATGCCGGTAGTTCGCCGGCGGTTTCGCGGCCGGGCAAATGGCCCCACGTCAACACGCGCTCGCCGCGCGTCACGAGCGAAAAGCTCAACCGCTCCGGCGCGTCGGTGGGAGCGCCGACCTGCGGAACGATCTTCTTCAACTGCAACGTGGTCCAACTGTCGCGCAGAAAAGCCGCAAGTTGCGCCGCGGCCGTGACGCCGGGATCTCCCCAACGCGTCCCGACCGGCCCGCGCGGGCCGGTCTGAATCCCGCTAATCCGCGGGTAAAGCTGCGCATCGGCCGCCGTAAAATCGTCACTGGGGAGCACGGTCCCCTCGGCATCGACCGCCAACAAGCCGCCCGCCACTTCGACCATCGCGACGGGCCGCCGAAAGTCGAGATCGACCTGCACGCCCCGAGGCTGCCGCTTGCTGACGCGCTGGACCTTGGCCACCCAGGGATTGAGCTGAAACGCCTGGGCCACTCGGACCGTGAGCCGCTCGTCCAAGAGCGACAAGTTGGTTCCCCAGCCCGCGTCGCGAATTACCTGCGCTTTGATATCGGAATGAATCCAAGCGGGCAGCGGCGGGAGCTCGATTTGCTGCGGGTCGAATTGATACTCGGGGCCGATCGCGACCTGCTCGCGGACGTTGTTCCACAAGACCCACGCACCATAGCCTAAACCGCCCAGAAGTAGGGCGATCAGCGCCGGGCGACGGCCAGCGCGCAGCACGCGCCGCAGCGTCGATCGTTTTTCGGAATCGGGCTTATCGAGGAGAACTTTCACGCGTGCGACTCATCCTTGAGAACGCGGGGGAGGAAGGGGCTAGGGGATGGGGACTAGGGGATAGTGGTTCGGCGATAGAAATCGCATGAATTTCTTTCTTCGTCCCTAGCCCCCAGTCCCTATTCACCCGCCCCCTTCCCTTCACCAAATTTCAATTTCCGTTTCCAACTCGACGCCGAGCCGTTCGGCGACGCGGCTGCGGACGAGGTCGATCAATTTGAGCACGTCCTTGCTGGTCGCCTCGGGCGAAGTCACGATAAAATTCGCGTGCCGGTCGGAGACTTCCGCCCCGCCGACGCGCGTCGTTTTCAAGCCGGCCGTTTCGATCAACATGCCCGCGCTCAGCCCGCGCGG
>JAYVCO010000586.1:0-2578 GCA_043749935.1 Planctomycetia bacterium | reverse complement strand
TGTTGGGACTGCCCGGGCGCGAGCCGGCTGCGTGGATGCGCGTGGTGGGCGGGGCGCTAGTGCTCTTGAGCTTGGCTACGATTCTGGCGCTGCTCGGGCAGCTTCGCCGGCCGCGGCTGGCTTATCGCGATGGGCATTTGCTGGTGCGGCTGCGCTCGGGCCCGCCGATTCGGGTGCCGATCGAAGTCGTCGAATGTTTTTGGTTGGGACAGGCGCCGAGCCTGCTGCCCGGCAAACGGAACGACAAGACCGAGGCGGCCGCGGTGGTCATTCGGATTGCCGAATCGGCCGCCGAGTGGCGGCATCAAGATGTGAAACCGCAATTGGGCAGTTGGTGCGAGGGTTACGTGACGATCCGCGGAACCTGGTGCGAGCCTTTGAACGTGGCGCTCGTCCAGCGACTCAACGAGCGATTGGCCGCGGTGACGCGTGAATCGACGGGCAAACAGACCGCACCATGACAAAGTTGCTCGTAAGCGTGCGCGATGCGGCCGAGGCGGAGATTGCCTGTCGCGGCGGCGCGGATCTGATCGACATCAAAGAGCCATCGCGCGGCTCGTTGGGCGCGGCCGACGAGAGGGTGATCGAGGAGATCGTCTCGCAGCTATATGGGCAACGGCTCGCAGGGCAGGTGCCGCTGAGCGTGGCTCTCGGCGAGCTGCTTTCGGCCAGCCCACTGCCTTCTTCGCTCGGTGGCCAAATTCAGTACGCGAAATTTGGCCTGGCTGGCTGCGCGCAAGAACCGAATTGGGTCCAGCGCTGGCAGCTAGCAATCGACCGGCTTCCCCCCGGCGTCACGCCGGTTGCCGTGGCCTACGCCGATTGGCAACAAGCCTGCGCGCCGGACCCCTGGCAAGTTTTGGATGAGGCTAAAACCCGCAAGTGCGGCGCGCTATTGCTCGATACACACTGCAAATCTGCCGGCTCATTGCTCGAGTACGCATCTTTGGCCGATTTGCGGAACTTGATCGCAGCGGCCCAAAGTCGGGGGCTTCTGTGCGTGGTGGCCGGAAGCTTGGGGCTCGACGAGATCGCGCGCGTGCTGCCAATGTCGCCCGACTATGTCGCGGTGCGCGGCGCCGCGTGCGCCGGCGATCGCACGGGACGGCTCGACGCGACGCGGGTCGGCCGATTATCGAAGCTCGTGCGTGCCACCTCGTGTGGTGTAGATGCACTTACCGGCTGATGCTTCAGCAGCGCACCCCTAGGGTTTTTAGACGCATTCATTTAAGTGTGGTCCGCGATAAAAATACTTGACAACACAGTGCGCGGCGTCATAAAAAGGCTCTGCATCTGAAAGCAGGGGATTCCGCGCAGGGGTGAACACGAACAAGCGCGATATCTTGGCCCGCGAGACTGGTTCCTGGTACGACCCTGAGAACGGGAACTAGTCGAGCGCATCGAGCAAGGAGCTGCTACGTGCCAGAAACTGTTTTGGAAGCGATCAAACTCGGGCTCTCGAACTTTGAGCCGCGAGACGTCGAACATGAAGAATACGAAGCTTGCGGCGCCATGCCGGGAACAACCGCCAAGTTGCGGATCCTGGCCGAGCGAGTCCGCCTGGGATTGCCCCTGTGGCATCCTTCGGATCGACAGGACTGCGACGAGGAAGCGCAGCACATTTGCTGACGTGGACGGCGATTCTGCGGATGCAGATGGCCGTGCCGCTATGACAATCGGGCCTGAATCTGCGGGAAAGCTGCTGGTTTCCCGCGGGTCAGTTTCGGTGTACGATGGCTATTGAGCGGGGGGAGCTTCCGCTCGTTAGTCACTCCGCGCAACCCCCACGACCTCATTTGCATCCTTAGCGCCGATAACCTAGGAATTCTTGACCCATGCCCAGTCTGTCGATTAGCGCTCCGCACGCGCTTGGAACCGAAGAAGCCACGCAACGGCTGAAGACGTTTTTCGAAAAACTCAAAGCCCGCCACCAGGACAAGGTAAACAACCTGGCGGAGCAGTGGAGCGACAACCGCTTGGATTACAGTTTTTCGACCTACGGGTTCAACATCAAAGGCGACCTGACCGTCGAACCGGGCGAAGTCAAAGTCAACAGCGTGCTGCCGTTTGCCGCCATGATGTTCAAAGGCAAGATCGAGCAAACGATGCGCGAGGAGCTGGAAAAGCTGCTGACTTAGAGCAGCTTTAAGGCAGTCTTCCGAGCCGGCCTACGGCGATTTTGGCGTCGCGTCGGCTGGAAAGATCGACACGGCGCTGTCCTTGCGGCGAAACGTCAGCCCCGTGCCTTTGAATACCGCGCGTAGCAGATCGTCCAAGCTGGCGTTTTGCACCACGACGGAAACCAGTTGGTCGCTGGAAATGTTCGCGCGCTCCAGAGCTGGCCGATCCCAGGTGAATTCCAGGTTGAGCCGCTCGGCCAATTGATCGATCACTTTGGCGAGCGCCGCGTTTTCGATCGAAAGTTGATAGACCTCCTTGCCGGCGGTCACCGTCGTGCGCTGGGTCGGAGTGCCGCGCAGGCGCTGCTCGACCAGTTCGTGGTCTTCCAGCGCGCCTGCGACTCGAATCGTGTTTCCCTCGGGCGTTACCTGCGCGGATGGCACGACTTTGGCCCAAC
>JAYVCO010000585.1:0-4027 GCA_043749935.1 Planctomycetia bacterium | reverse complement strand
GCAAGGAACGGGACACTGGCGACACGCCAGTGGCACCCGATGGACTCGGCTCCACTACCGGCGCAAGAAGTGCGGCTAAATGGCGTCGCTAACATACAGCCCCTCGCGCGTCAGCCGCACCCGACGTCCATCGTCTTCGAAGAGTCCTAGCGCGGTCATTTTCGCCAGCTCCGGACCTACGAGCGGTTCTAGATCATATCCCGTCTTCGCCACAAATGCGTCCCGCTCGATCCCTTCCAGTCGTCGCAAGCCAAACACCAACATTTCGCGGGCTCGATCGGCCGGCTCCAGCGTTTCGCTCTCGGCGACCGGTGACTCGCCGGCCAGGACGCGTTTGAGATACGTCGTCGTGCTGCGATGATTCATCTCGCGACGGCCGTTCACATAGCGCGCGGCGCCGGGGCCCACCGCGAAATACCCCTCACCGGCCCAATACGTTTCGTTATGCCGGCAGCGGTGCCCGGGCCGGGCGAAATTAGAAACTTCGTAGTGCTCGAACCCGGCAGCGGTCAACGTGTCGATCGCTGTGGCATACATCTCGCGCTCGAGTTCTTCGTCGAGCCGCCCGAGTTCTCCCTGCAATAGCCGGCTCCAAAAGGCCGTGCCACGTTCGAAGGTCAGGCCGTACGTCGAAACATGATCGGGTTGCTGCTCGACCGCCGCGGCCAGATCCGCTTGCCAAACGTCCAGCGTTTCGCCCGGCACACCGAAAATCAGGTCGAGCGACACGGAATCGATGCATGCTTTTGCCCTCGTCGCGGAAACTCTCAGATCGTCGGACGTGTGATCGCGTTCGAGCGTTTTTAGCTTGGCGGCGTTGAACGATTGCCCACCGAGACTGATGCGATTCACACCGCACTCGGCCAGCATCGAGAGCATTTCATCGCTCAAATCGGCCGGATTCGCCTCGACGCTGAACTCATAGCCATCGGCCAGCGGAAGCGATTTCCGAACGATTGTGGTCAGTCGGCGAAATTGATCGGGCGCAAGATGCGTGGGCGTGCCGCCGCCGAAAAAGAGTGTATCGACCTGGTGAGGCTCGCCAAGACTTTCGAGTTCCAGCTTGATGGCTCGCAGGTAGTCTTCGACCAGATCGTCACGGCCTGCAACCAGAGTGAAATTGCAATACCCGCAGCGGTGCCGGCAAAACGGCACATGGATATAAGCGGCGCGAGGCACGGGAAATTCGGGACGCATGGGCATGGTCGGCGGCAACGATGGCTGGAGTACAAGGGTGAGGGAGTCATCCTATTGTACCGCTTGTGGGAAGGAGGATCGGAACCAAGGGGGAGAGAAAAAAGTTTCACGCGGAGACGCGGAGTGCGCGGAGATGGAGAGCAGGAAAACTAGGGAGCGGGGAAGCTCGCGGGAGGGCTTCAGATCAGGTTACAGCCACAGGTGCAGGCGACCTTCGAGCATATCGGGAATCGCCCGTTCGACGGTGTCTCGGATCCGCTTGCCATTGTAGCGCGTGCTGAAGTGCGAGGCGATGATCAGTTCGTTCTTGAAGCGATCGCGCCGCTCGACGATGTCGTCCAAATGCGTGTGCCCAAACTTGTGGATCTTGTCCTTGCGGTGCGACGGGGCCACGAAGGTCATCTCCATTACCAGCACGTGGGCCTCGTACATCGCCGCGCAGTTGTCCAAACCCTCGGGCGCGCTATCGCCCATGTAGGCAAACCGGGCGACGCGACGTTCCTCGGTGACATCGGTGCCGCCCAACCGCAAATCGCGAATCTGCGGACCCGTGAGGCTCAGATATTCCGTTTTCAGCTTCCGCCGCCGTTCCCAGACGACGAAGCCCAACGAGGGTACCGTGTGCTTCGTTTCAGAAACTGTCACCACGTGCTCGCGCGACAGCTCGATTTCGAGGCCCGGCTCCAGCGGCCGCAAGTCGCAGGGCATGCGCCCCCGATCGAGCCGCGTGAACAGCTTGAGGATTTTTTCGACATGCTCGATCGTGTGGGCCGGCAAGTAGATGATTGGCGGCTCCATCTTCATCATCCGCCGCCGAGCCACATAAACCGGCAAGGCCGCCAGGTGGTCGAGATGGGCATGCGAAACGAACCAGGTGCCCGTGCCCATGAAAGACCAAGGCTGGCCACCCAGATCAAAGCCGATCTTGAACTCGGGAATCCGCCAATAGGTTTGCACCGCCGCGCGCGAATAGCCCTCGATCGTCAGATCCTTGTGGATCAGCGTTTTGACGGGCAGGTTGTTGACCATGGCGGTAAGCGACGAACACTCGGGGAAGCCGCGAGAGCGGCGAATCTCCCAGTGTAAAACCTGGCGCGATTTCGCGGAAGGGCCAGGAATTTGCGTTCGTAGGCGGAACGCATAATCTTTTGGTTCGGACTTTGAGTGCGACTGGCCTGAATCTTGGCTACTTGTTGCGGAGTGCATCTAGTTGGAGCAGATAGGTCACTGGTGTAGGATGAATTGTGTAAGAGCGGTGAATAGCAGCCCAGGAAACCGGATCATGCCCAAGCTGGATTACCGGAATATCGAGAAAGACGCCGCGCGCTGCGGCGGACAAGCCGTCGTCGCATCGACACGCATTCGCGTGGCCACGATTTTGGGCTGTTATCGGCAGGGAATGAGCGTCGAAGAGATCGTACAGCAATATTCAACGCTTACTCCAGCCGACGTGCACGACGCCTTGGCCTATGCCTGCGACCATCTCGACGAAATCGAAGCCGACTTGGCCGCCGACGACGAAGCAAAGGTCAAAGGCCGTCACACCGGCGGATCTCCTGCATGAGTGTGATTCGCTTCTTTTCTCAGCGAAATCAACCTTGCAGGATATTCCGGATCGCTTGAATAATCGGCAATAGGATTGCAAGTACCACGCCGATCAAGGGCGGCAGCATCAGGAAAAATAGTAACCAGCCAGGAGATCCTATTCGGCGAATTTTCATCGAGCAGTTTCGGCTTCCCTGTTTCATCGCATTGCCGCCATCCCCACACTATACTCGATTCTCGCAGGACTTTGGTTTCTTCCCGGAACGGAGGCTTTCATGTCACGACGAACGAGTGGCGTCGCGGCGGCCTGGCTTGGGCTATCGCTAATGTTGGTCGCGGGTGGGGCCGATGGTCCAACCTCGGCCAGCAGCGACAAGAAAGCGCTTTCCGCGTTGCAGGCGTATGTCGGTGAGTGGCGCGGCGTGGGCCAGCTCAAACGTGGTTCGAGCCAGGGGGCTTGGACGGAAGAGTCCGAGTGGGCCTGGCATTTCGAAAAAGGCCGCGGCGAAATGCTCGGCCAGCTTGTCGGCGACAAATACTACGCGCAACTGCAACTTCAAGCCGGCGAAAAACCTGGCCAGTTTGTCCTGCTGGCGACTTCCGCCGCGCCTGGCAATGAAGATGCCAGGCCCGCGACCGAGCAGTTTAGCGGCGGCATGGTTGGAGGCGCGCTTGTGCTCGCGGCTAAAGAACCCAAAGAAGATCGGCCCGCGCGGGTTTCGGTGCGGCTGGTAGCAGGTGGCGATCGGATGCTCGTGCTCTACGAAAAACGATTGGGCGAAACTTACACGCGTCTTGCCGAAGTCGGTTCGACGCGCAAGGGCAGCTCATTCGCCCAGAGTGTGGTTAGCGGACCCGAATGCGTAGTCACCGGCGGCCTGGGCAAGATCATGGTCGAGCACAAAGGCCGGAAGTATTACGTTTGCTGCACCGGCTGCCGCGACTTGTTTCTCGATGACCCGGAAGCCGTGCTCGAAGAATATCATCAGCGCAAAGTGGCCGAGCGCGCGGAAAAGAACAAGTAACTTTCGCGACTACGGCATTAACCTTTGCTTCTACGCCGCAACGCGACGGGGCTGGGCAATCCGTTTGTAGTTGGGCGATTCGAGTGGCACGATCGGCTCTTCTCGTTTGGGCACTTGCCGATTCCGCGTGATCCAGGTCAACATCGCCGGCAGCATCACTAGCGACGTGAACAAGCAACAAGTGACGCCCAGTGTCAGCACGCGTCCCAAGCTTTGCAGGCCCTGGTGCGATGCGATCATCAGCGAGCCAAAGCCCACGA
>JAYVCO010000584.1:0-3125 GCA_043749935.1 Planctomycetia bacterium | reverse complement strand
ACCCGAACGTACCTGTCCGATACTCGCAACGAAAAGTGGAGTGAACTAGTCGACCGCTTGCTCTTGTCTCCCGCGCATGCCACGCATTTGGCCGACGTCTGGCGCGACTTCATGTTGCCGCGCAAGTTTGATCCGGCCCAAACCGCCGGTCTGATTGGTTTGCAAAATTGGCTGCGCAGGCAGTTTGTCGACAATCGGCGCTATGATCGTGTCGTGGCCGATTTGTTGATAGCCACTGGCGGAGACGAGAGCGGCCCTGCACTGTTCTACACGGCCCTGGGAGTCAAGCCGGAGGAATTGGGGACGACAACGGCTCGGATTTTTTTGGGTGTGCGGCTCGATTGCGCGCAATGTCACAACCATCCGTTTGACCATTGGACCCAACAAGATTTTTGGGGTTACGCGGCCTTCTTTGCGCGTTTGGAGCAACGGTCGCAGAATGCCGCGAACATGCGACTCATCGATGTTGCGGCTGGCGAGGTCCGCTTGCCGGGCACCGACACGGTCGTACCCGCCCAATATCCGGGCGGAACCGTTGTCGACGCCAAAGAGCAGGGCACTCGTCGACAACAGTTGGCCATCTGGATGGTCTCGCGAGACAACCACTACCTGGCTCGTGCCACGGTGAACATGGTTTGGGCCCAACTGTTCGGCCGTGGCCTGGTCGAGCCTCTCGACGACTTCGGCGAACACAATCCGGCAAGCCACCCGGAACTGCTCCAGGAATTGGCCCACGAGTTCGTGGCCAGCGGCTATGATTTGCGGCAGCTCTATCGAACACTGACCAACACGGGGGCCTATCGCCTTGCCAGCCGGATGCCTGGTGCCGTCGATCCTCTACCGGCGACATTTGCGCGGATGGCGGTCAAGTCGCTCTCCCCCGAGCAGTTTTACGATTCCTTGGGCCGTGTGGCCTTGAAGAGACGTGGCGAATTGCAAGAAAGACTGGCTGATCCCGAGCGCCAGGTGTTTCTGGTAAAGATGCAGAGGCAAACCCGTAGCGCCACCGAATTCGAGGTCAGCGTTCCTCAAGCGTTGACGCTGATGAACGGCCCCGAGTTGGGCTTTGCAGTCGATCGTGCGCAGAGTGGTTTATTGGCGGCGCTCGATGCGCCATTTTTGAACGACGAGCAACGTGTCGAAGCGGCGTTCCTGGCGGCACTTTCGCGCCTGCCTCGCGATCACGAACGCGCGCAGTTTGTCGAATATGTGCAATCAAAGTCCATGACGGATCGAAAACAGGCCTTGGGCGACGTCGTGTGGGCTTTGCTAAACAGTGCGGAATTCACGCTCAACCATTAGATCACGACTGCGGCAAAGGCGAGGTGAATCGCATGACGCAACAGATTTCAGGGCGGCAGATTTCACGGCGGCAGTGGCTCGCTGCTTCGGGCCTGGGCTTGCTTGGCTGTAGCGCCAGCAGGTGGTTGCCCGCGCTTGCGGCGGCGCGGGCCGACGACGCGAGATCGCGCCAACGGCATTGTATTCTGCTGTGGATGAACGGCGGACCCAGCCAGCTCGACACGTTCGATATGAAGCCCGGGCACGCGCATGGCGGTCCGTTTCAGCAAATAGCCACCAGCGCCCCGGGACTACAGTTCAGCGAACATTTACCGAAATTGGCGAGCCAGGCTCAACACCTGGCCGTCATCCGCTCGCTGAGCACGAAGGAAGGGGATCACGGCCGGGCCACGTTCCTGATGCGAACCGGCTATCGGCCGGGCGGCCCAGTGGAATATCCGACGCTGGGTTCGCTGGTCTCCAAAGAGCTCGGACAGGACTCGGCCGAGCTTCCCAACTATGTGAGCATCTCGCCGTTCCAAGCGTTCAATCCCGCGGCCTACAGCCCTGGCTTTCTGGGGCCAAAATATGCCGCCGCGACGGTAGGCGCGCGGGAACAACGGCCTGGAGGCCCGACGACCTCGGAATACGCTCAATTGGGGCTGGACAATCTACATTTGCCCTCGGGCGTCGATCCCGAGCAGTCCGATCGGCGGCTCCAATTGTGGAATACTCTGGAGCAGGGTTCCTTGAACGGATCCGCCGGCCGTTCGGCCGTGGCACATCATCTGGTCTACCAACGCGCGGTTCGCTTGATGCGTAGCTCCGCGGCGGCTGCCTTTGATTTGGATCAGGAGCCCGCGACGGTGCGCGACGCCTACGGCCGTGCGCGCTTTGGCCAGGGCTGTTTGCTTGCACGCCGACTGGTCGAGCGCGGTGTACCCTTTGTCGAAGTGACTTTGGGTGGCTTCGAGGGCAATTCGCTGGGCTGGGACACGCATCAGAAAAACTTTGTCACGGTCAAAAGCCTTTCGGCCGAACTGGACGCCGGCTGGGGCACGCTCATGGAAGAATTGAAATCGCGTGGGCTGCTCGAATCGACCACGATTCTGTGGATGGGCGAGTTTGGCCGCACGCCAAAGATCAATGCCCAATCGGGCCGCGATCATTTCAACAACGCTTGGAGTTGCGTGCTCTCCGGCGGCGGAATCCGCGGCGGGCAGGCCTATGGACGCACTAGCCCAGACGGGATGACAGTTGCCGAAAATCCCGTGAATCCCGGCGGAGTGCTCGCAACCTTATGCGCCGCTTTGGGCATCGATCCACTCACTCAAAATATCAACGACTTAGGGCGACCGATCCGCATCGCCGACGGCGAGCCCATTCGCGATTTGCTGACATAGTTTGTGCGAAGGCTTCGAGTGGGACGCGAGAGGAACGACAGATGCAAACTATCGGGCGGGTTGGCGGCGCAATCGCCCGATGGTCTGCAGTGCTTGTGCTGACGTGTACTGTTTGCGTCGGCGCCTGCAACAGGTCGGCGCCGCTTGTCGACTCATCTTCGGTGGCCCACGAAAAATCGGCGCCGGACGTTGTTGGTCCTGATGATCCCTCGGCCGCTGACGACGCAGTCACGACGCCAGAAACAGCGGCGGCTGGGAATCCCAGAAGTACCGTCGACGGCAACGTCGCGAAGCCCACCGCCCGCATCGAGCGGTTCGTGCTGTTCACGCCGCGCGGTCCACTGGTAGTGCATTTGGAAATCCTTGTGCATGGCCAGCCCCAGTCGCTGGTCATCGAGCAGGTGCTCACCGAGGCTCTCCAGGCGGGCGGCGCCAAGGACG
>JAYVCO010000583.1:0-2562 GCA_043749935.1 Planctomycetia bacterium | reverse complement strand
TGGCCGAGCCAGTCTTTGGCCAGATCGCGGCGATACTTTTCCGCCGCCTGACCGATTTGCTGCGCCATTTCCGCCGTGGGAGCGTTGACTATGAAATTGTTGGTCCGATAGCTCGCGCCCAGCGAGCTCACGGCAGCGACCAGCACTGCACACCGCAAGAGGTGAGCGTCCATGCTCTGTATTAGCTCCCATAGATAAGGAACAGCGGGCCGCATCCATGCAGCCGACGCGTTTTGGAGGGCAACTTTTGGGCCATCATCCACCTCGGTGGTAGATAACGCACCCTAAACTCTTTAACCGGCACCCTTTGCCAGCACCGCGCTAAATTCAGCCGACATGGCCGGACCCAACGGAGAGCTGTAAACCTTACAAGTTTTACCCCATTTCAAGAAAATCCGCCTAGTCCAGTTTGTGAGCCAGGCAGGTCGGGGCACTGGGATGGGGGGTAAGGACTGGGGAGGAAGAAAGCTGGCAATCAACCGCCCTCAAGACGCGTCGCGATTGGCAATGATTCGCAGCAGAGCGGCATTGGCGGGTGGGAACTTGTATTGGGCCAGTTCGACCACAGCAGCCCAGCGAAATCGCGATGACAGCTTGCGTTGTTGTTCGATCGGCTCGCAGGCGAAAAAATGTAACCGCACGCTAGCGTGCTCGTAATCATGCGTGGCCTGCGGGTACGCACCTTGGACGCGCGCCGCCAAGCCCGTCTCTTCCAGGCACTCGCGAATGGCCGCATTTTCGGGCGATTCGCCCTCGTGAACCTTGCCGCCGGGGAATTCCCAATACCCGGCCAGGGGCACACCCTCGGGCCGCAGGCCAATCAGAAACCGGCCGTCATGCTCGACCACGGCAATGGCCACGTCGACTCGAGACTGCGGCGAGTCTTCCTCGGCCATCTTCGTTTCGCTTTACTTCTTCAGTGGATCGAGCAGCCGGCCAGGCGAGCCCATGATGTTGTAGCCGCAGTCGACGTGCAGCGTCTCGCCGGTGATGCCGTTGGACATATCCGAAAGCAGGAAGGCGCCGGTGCGGCCGACCTCTTCGTCCGTGATGTTGCGGCCCATTGGAGCCATTTTCTCGTATAGTTCGAGCATGCCGTCGACGCCCGCTCCACGACCGGCCAACGTGCGAACCGGCCCGGCGCTGAGAGCATTGACGCGCACTTTCTGCGGACCCAGGTCGTAAGCCAGATACTTGACGATCGAATCCAAAGCCGCCTTGCAGATGCCCATCACGTTATATCCGGGCACGGCTTTCTCGCCGCCAAAATAGGTCATCGTGGCGACCGCGGCGTTTTCGTTGAGAATCGGCCGCGCGGCCCTGGTCACGGCCAGCAAGCTATAGGCGCTAATTTCCATCGCCATCAGAAACCCGCTGCGGCTGGTTTGAATCGTTTCGCCTTTTAGATCTTCCATGGAGGCAAAGGCGATGGCGTGCAGCAGAAAATCGATCTTGCCGAATTCGGCCGCGGCGCGATCCATCACCTCTTGAATCTGTGCGTCACTCGAGACGTCCAGCGGCACCAAGAATTTGGCGCTCGGGCAGGGATCCGTGAGCATCGCTACGCGCCGGCGGTTGCGTTGACGTTCGTCGTCGGCACGGTCGGGCAGGTGCGTAAACCCGCAAATTCCTCCCCCAGCCATGACCTGTTGCGCGATCGACCAGGCAATCGAGTGATCGTTAGCCACGCCCAGAATCAAACCCTTCTTGCCCTCGAATAGCCCACCCATGAAACTCTCCTTTTCCTGGCCGGAAATCGGCCCGTGCGCATCGCGTTTGCTTGCAAAAGCAGAACATAACGCTTTGCGGCGAAATGCTCAACTTCGTATCCGATTCGCACTGACCGGCGCGCAGCGTGGCGTTTTGCGGCGACTCCGCTGTGTCTAATCGATTCGATTCGTAGCCGATTCTGGAAATACGGAAACACTGCGATGTCAAATAGATCGCAATATGCTAGACTGGATTAGGTGTAATTGAGCACACGTAGTCCGTTTGTGACGACACTCAGGAATTGCCTACAAAGATGGCTGTTTTCGCCGACCCGCCGAAAAATACTCAAATCCAGCCGCCCGAACCGGCCCTCGGCTTCGGCAACCTTCGTTCCCAGCCGGAATTGGCCGCCATCGCCGCGGACTTGTTCGCACGATCGCAGGCCAGTGAGTCCGTGGCCAGTTTCGTGGCCCAAAGCTTGCCGCTCGTGCTCACAGCCGCGTCCGCCGAGTTCATCTGCCTGGCGGTCTTGGAGGGTGGCAAGCGACAGGTCCTGGCCGAATTCGGCCAGGTGCGCCCGTTGCCGCAGGAACTTCTGGCTAACGCCTTGGATCGAGAGCAAACGACGGCCGAGGGAAACTGGGTGGCCGCCCCTCTAGCGCGGCACGCCGCATCCGGCGAGGTTCTGTTGTTTTCGTTCACCGCGCAACACGCGCACAAAGCATCGTTGGAAAAGCTTTCGGCATTGGCGTTCGCTTTCGGCGCGGCGCTCGCGGCGCTGCGAGGTCGCGAGTATCAGCGCACTCGGATCGAGCGGTTGGAAACGATTCTCAAAATCGCCAGCCAGTGGAA
>JAYVCO010000582.1:0-6250 GCA_043749935.1 Planctomycetia bacterium | reverse complement strand
AGTTCCGGCAAGCCGACCAGCACGGTCTTCGGCAACGCGCCGGCCGAAACATCCACTTCGACCTCGACCGGCAAAGCCTCAATGCCCACCAGCGAAAACGTGCGAAGCTTGGCAAGCATGAAAGCGTTCTTTGCGCGGACCAAGGCGTAAGGGAAATATCTGCTCGCGGGTCATTCTCCTAGACCCGTGAGGGGCTGGCAAGTGAAATGGCGGGATTGCGGACCGAGAACTACTGCCGCTTGCAATGCTCCTTCACCGAGACGAAACTGGCGTCATTTGACAAATCAACGACAATGCTGGACCCAGCACTACTTTCCCGGTGGAATCAATCAATGCAATCCGTTCTCAAATACTCGTTTCTGCTCGCTGCCCTCTTTGCCTCTCCGCTTTCTGCGGCCGAAGACGCCGCGCCCACGGTGCGGCTGGTCTTTGCGGGGGACATCATGCTCGACGATGGACCGGGCAAGGAGGTGGCTAAGGGGGTCGATCCGTTTTTGGATTTTGCCGCCACGCTCAAGGACGCGGATTTTACGATTGGCAACTTGGAGTGCGTGATCGCACGCGGCGGCGAGCGAGTGGAAAAGCCCTATAACTTTCGGGCCGACGTTCATTGCATTCCGCTGTTGCTGCGCTATTTCGATGCCGTTGGCGTGGCCAACAATCATTCCGGAGATTTCGGGCCTGAGGCGCTTGCGGAGCAATGCCAACTCCTGGAGCAGGCGAAGCTCAAGTATTTTGGCGGCGGCCGCAACCTGGCCGACGCCCACCGACCACTGGTCATTGAGTCGCACGGCCTGCGGATAGCGGTATTAGGCTACAACGAGTTCAAACCGCGCTCGTTCGAGGCCGGAGAGTCGCGGGCCGGCGTGGCTTGGAGCGTCGACGAGCAAGTGCTACGCGATATCCAACTGGCCCGTTCGCAGTACAAGGCCGACCTGGTGATTCCGTTCATGCACTGGGGATTCGAAGAGGAGTCCGAGCCGAACGAGCGGCAGCGCGCGTTTTCGCGCGTGATGATCGACGCCGGCGCCGACGTCGTAGTGGGAGGGCATCCGCACATTACGCAAGGCGCCGAGTATTACAAGGGCCACCTGATCGTCTACAGCTTGGGCAACTTCGTATTCGACGGGTTTTCCGAAGGGCCTTGCCGCAGTGGCTGGCTATTGCGCATGACGCTGAACAAGCAGGGTCTTGTCGAGTGGGATACGCGCGTGGCCCACGCCGACGATCAAGGCATTCCGCACCCTCTGCCGGGAGCTAAAAGTCCACGCGGCAGGGCAGGGCAAACGACCATCGAAATGCACGCCACGGACTAACGTGCGGTTCGGGCGTGTCGGAAGCAATCCGCCGAACTACCTTGCTAATTCGCCATTGCCAGACAGCGGTTGCAAAGCGATGCCGGCAAGTGCGACTGGAGCCAATCCTTGATCTTGCTGCACCCTAAAGCATGGACGCAGCGGCGCGGATCGGTGGTTGCGCCGCGATAGCCCCAATGTACGGCCACGATTTTGCCCTGGCTGACCATCGGTCCACCGCTGTCACCGGGAATCGTGACTTGTTTGTCTTGCACGCCCTGGGCGGCAACTAGGGTCTGCGGAACGTCGCCAGCCATCGGAATCGGGCTCGATATGCGGGCCGGGAACGAGCGGAATCGCTTCGGGCCGTAGCCCCAAATCTCGACTGGTTGGCCGACCGACGGATTGTGGTCGGCAATGGGCACCGGCTTGATATTCTTGGGCGCGTAAATCCAGAGCGCGGTGACATCGAGCTGACGATCGATCGCCAAGATCCGAGCGCCGGAAACCTGGCCATCGGGGAACTCGACTGTGATCGGACCGACCTTGCCTTCGAACAAATGAGCCGCGGTCAGAACCAAACCGGCTTTACCATCGATTGCGGTGAGCGTGCCGGTGCCACTGACAGCGGGACCCGGCTGACGATAGCCGCTGACCCAGTTTTTCACGCGAGCGGCCGCCATGCGCGAGCCAACTTGCTGATAAGAGTCGGCGCTTTGCGGGGGAACGGGACTGGCAAGCAGAAAGCCCGCCAACAACAAGACGAACTGAGGCATCTCTAGACCTCCACGGTTGGGCACATCATGACCCTTTGGCGGTTCGGCGGTCTTCGCCGAAACCAAACACCCGAACAAGGCGCTACGACTGCTCGTTTGTTCTCAGACGGAAACGCTCCGAAAAAGTCCCACAAGCTCGTAGGGGCGGACTTCGTAACTAATTCACAGATCACTAGAGTAGTAAGGAATGTGACGGCCCGAAAGTGCCCTAGCGGCTAAAACCGAGGAACCCAACTCGCGGGGGGCCGCGGCGCGTCAACTTCCAGCGTAATTGGAGAGACGGGCGAATTACAGTGCGCGGGAGATTACGTTTCCGTTGTTTTCGCCCAAAAAACGGGCTGAACGCACGGACTGTAACGCTTTGCGCGGCTTCGGGTTGGCTCGCAGCATGTTTCCACGCCGCTTAGTAACCGACCGCGCAACCATCCTTGCGCGGCTCGGTGGCCCCGCGCAATACCCCGTATTTCCAATCGATGAGGATTCCCTGGTATCCGCCGAAATTTCCGCCGCGCGCCTCACCCACGTGGTGCCCCTTTTTCACCAAGGCCTTGACCACTTCGGCGCTGATCATTGGCTCGACCGATACTTTGCCGCCATCGGGATCTCCCAAGCTTCCCTTGGGCGTGGCGCTGCCGCTATGCTCCACTCGGGCCTCATCGCCCGCCTCTTGCACGTTCATGTCGAAGTCGATCAGATCGACCAGAATCTGCACGTGGCCCTGCGCTTGCATGTCGCCGCCCATCACGCCGTAACAAAGCCAGGGCTTGCCATCCTTGGTAACCATCGCCGGAATGATGGTGTGGAACGGGCGCTTGTGAGGCTCAAGACGGTTCACGTGCGTATCGTTCAAGGCGAACGACGACCCACGGTTTTGCATCACAAAACCCACGTCGCCGGGCACTGCATACGAGCCAAACGAGCCAAAATTGCTCTGAATGAATGAGCAACAATTGCGATCCTTATCGACGACGCTCAAATAAATCGTGTCGCTGTGCGCTAGTTTTGGATCGCCGGGCGGAATGTCAGTGGCCGCATGCTCCATGTTCAACAGCTTGCCGCGTTTGCCCGCATACTCCTTTGAAATCAATTCTTTCGTCGGCAAATTATTGAATTCGGGATCGGCATAATATTTAGCCCGATCCGCGAAAGCCAGTTTCTTAGCTTCGAGAAACAAATGAAACCACTCGGCGCTGCCGCGGCCCATCTTCCGCACGTCGTAAGGCTCGATCAGATTAAGCATTTGCAAGGCCGCGATGCCTTGTCCGTTGGGGGGCAATTCCCAAACATCGTAGCCACGATAATTGGTCGACACCGGTTCGACCCAATCGGAATGATGGTCGGCCAAATCCTTGAGCGAGAGATAGCCGCCGTTGGCCTCGCTAAACGAAATGATCTGCTGACCGATGGAGCCCTTGTAATAAGCCGACGGCCCTTCCTGGGCGATCGCTCGATAGCTGGCCGCCAACCGCGGGTTGCGAAAGATTTCGCCGTCGGCGGGGCCACGGCCGTCTATCAGATACGTTTTGGCATTGTCTGGCCGTTGCGCCAACCGCTTGGCTGACGCTCGCCAGCCGCCCGAAATGATCTCGCTGACCGGGAAGCCCTTTTCGGCATAGGAAATTGCCGGCGCCAAAATCTCGGCCAGCGATTTGTTGCCAAAGCGCGATCGCAAGTCTTCCCAGCCAGCAACGCACCCGGGCACCGACCAGCACAACAGCCCTTCGCCCGGAATGTCGGTCAGGCCTTTTTGCTTGAAGACGTCGCGATTGAGTTTGTAGGGACTGCGACCGCTGCCGTTGAGACCGTAAAGCTTTTGTGTTTTGTTGTCCCAATAAATGACGAAGATGTCGCCGCCGATGCCGCAGCTCATCGGCTCGACGAGCCCCAACATGGCATTGGTGGCGATTGCCGCGTCGATGGCGTTGCCGCCACTTTTGAGAATGTCCAATCCTGCTTGCGCTGCCAGCGGCTGGCTAGCCGCAACGATTCCATGCTCGGCAACCACCACCGAGCGGCTTTGACTGGGATTCTTGGCCGGCCGATCGTAACCGGCTGCCAGCAAGCGCGGCGCGCTCGTCGAGTTGAAGTCTGTCATAAGAATACCTAAGGCGGCACAAACAATAA
The DNA here is from genome assembly GCA_043749935.1 of Planctomycetia bacterium. Classification (GTDB taxonomy): domain Bacteria; phylum Planctomycetota; class Planctomycetia; order Pirellulales; family PALSA-1355; genus PALSA-1355. The sequence goes on along the minus strand of JAYVCO010000582.1, from coordinate 2,055 downwards.
CGGCAGAGGCAAAGCGGGTCATGGCAGGCGGTTCCTTGAATTGGGCGGGGGGAGTCGAAGGCACGCGCGGGTCAGCAAGCACAAAATTGACTGATTGCTAGCGATAAGTCAATCAAATCGTCGCGTCCTCGCCCGTTTTTTCCTCGGACGGCCGAATTGATCCGCGCCTTCAAAATCTCGGAGGACCCCAACGATCGACCGGAGGAGCGCCAAGTCGACGCCAATCCGTTTCCTGCAAGCAGAGCAGGCATGGACAGGTTTTTGCTGGTAGCGGCTCGATTTTATCGCCTTTTCGGGGAGTGCTTCTAGCGTATGGTGCAATTGGGCAAAGTGTTCCGGCTGCTGTCGAGAATTTACCGCTGGATATTTTTGACTTCTGGTCAGGTGCGTCCATAGTATTCCCAGACTTGGGAGTTTCTCGGACGAGCAGGAGGATCGACGGATGGCCATGCATCATGTTCTACCGCGGATCTTTAGCGTAGCGACTTTGCTTGTTTCGTCGTTTGCCGGCACGCCCGCGGTCGTCCAGGGCGCGCAAGTCGGCTTTGATCTGCCCAACACGATCGAATGCCGCGACGTGACTCCGGCCGACTTTGCCGCCGCGCACCCGACACTGAAAGTCATCGAAGCCAAGTTTCGTATCTCGGCCAGGATCATCGAAGGGAAGTCCTCGGACATTGTCGATTTTCTCTACGTCCTGACCAGCACCGACAAAACGATGCGGCTGCAGGATTATCTTCCGAACACGACATTGGAAAGCGCGGTGGCCGACGATCGGATTGAAATCACGGACGCCTCGGAAAACTGCAAGTCGACGGGCGCGGAAGCCCACGTGGTTTACAAACCATTCACGTTGAGTGCGACCCATGGTCAAAACGCGAAGAAATCGGAATCGAGCCATTACAAGCAGATTGCAGCGAAAGATCTGGTGCTCGCCAGTGGCACGACCAATCGCGAACATGGCGTGTTCTTCCGTTTGCGGCCCTCGCGAGCAGCCTCGCTCGAGGGTGGCAAAGAGTTCACGTTTCTGGCAATCGTACCGAAAAGTTGGCGGGGCGATCTCTGCAAGATATCGTGCACTGCCCGCGCCAACAAAAGCTCGCTCATCTCGAGTTCGATCGTGCCAGCAGGCGCTGAGCAGGCTCAGGTTGGCATGTATTTGCAAGGCGATTTGGAGGCCGCCTCGCTGGCCGAGGGTCTACGTCAAGCCGAAGAATCGCGGACTGCTATCCTGGCGGCTCACCGGGCAAAGGATGGTGTGTTCGATACGATTTCCAGCCAGGCCGCCGGGTTGTTTACAGGCAAGAAGTCAGAACTACAAGCTCGCGAGGAGCTTCGCGAGGTGAACAATGCGGTCACTGACGTGGAGAAACGTCTCAGACAATTGGCCCGATAAACGATGTGTCGAGAGGAGCGCGGCAGGTAATGTCAGTCGAGAAGGGTCCAGTGAACGCCGAGACAAAAACAACTGTCAGTGATCCGCGCACCTATTTTGCCGCCGAGCGGACGTTGCTGGCCTGGGTACGGACGGCACTGGCAATGATGGGCTTTGGTTTCGTCGTGGCTCGTTTCGGATTGTTTTTGCGAGAATTAGCCGACGTGCGTGGAGTGCCACCTCAACAGCCATTGAGAGTTTCGCTCTGGGTCGGTACGGCAATGGTACTACTGGGGGTCACCGTGAGTATCGGCGCGTCGATCAAGCATTGGCAAACCGTGCGACGGCTTCAACGAGGCCAGCCCATCGCGATGAGGCCTCTTTCACTGGCTCTCATCGTGGCCCTACTTTTGGCTCTGCTGGGTGGGGCTATCGCGATCTATCTCGTCTTCGGATTGGGTGAAACCGCCTGAGCAAGCGCGCGCTAGATGACCAACCGGTCCGGAGCCGCTTGCCGTCCGTGTTTGGCCAGACGACAATGATCGCTGCTTCTGGACAGCCTTGCCTGCGCGGTTCAATCATGAACCTGGTTACTAGATGTCTGACCCGATTGAGCCTCGACAACCTTTCGACCATCACGATCGGCGAATCTCCGACGAAGTTGGTGGCGTGGCTCTAGC
>JAYVCO010000581.1:0-5136 GCA_043749935.1 Planctomycetia bacterium | reverse complement strand
CCCAATCAAAATCTCGTAGGCCACACCTAAACCACCGCGCCACTTCTCGACTCTACTGCGCACAGCCTTGATTCCTGGGAGTCCGATTTAACGACCGTTAAACGGCGCTCATCGCTGCCGACTGCGATGGCCCAGGAACGGCGGATTCCAGCGGCCTCCAACGCGACGCACGCTTGCGTTAAGTCACTCGCCCAATCGCTTCTCCAGCATCTCAATCGCTTCCTGGTAAACTCGCATCACTTGCTGGCGTTGTGCTTCGTTGTCGAAAACCGCTTGGGCTTCGATCTTCTTCATGTCGGACTTCATTTCGTCCACCAGCCCCGCCGCGATCTTCTTGTCGAACACGCCTTGGCCGGCCACTTGAACGTAGATCGGGCTGGTGTGTGAAAATAATCGGCCGCCGAATTCATTCTCGGCTACGGCCTCTTGCAACTCGGGGTCGTCGGCGACCGCCGGCGGAGGCGTGCGCAGTGCCAGCCACGACGGCGCGTCGATGGCCAGCGACAGCTCCAGCTTCGCCTCGAAGTGTCCCGCCTCGGCCCGAGCCGGCTCGCTGTGAATGACTCTTCCGTTTTGCACCAGCTCAATGCGCTTGAAATCGACTCGCCCCACGGCTCGCCCGCGGACTTTCACCTCGCCCGGCTTGGGCAAATCCAACACGTCGCCCAGCGCATGCTCGTCGACCGTGAATTCCAACAAGGGGCCGTTCGTGATGTACGACTTGCCGGCGGCCAGGCGGTCGAGCCACTCCTTCGGCGTAATCGGGCGATCGGACATCACGTAGACCCGGGACAAATCATAAATGAACCAATCCGTTCCCGTCGAAAAAGGCACGTGCAGGCCGACGTTGAGATAGCGATAGTAGGTGTCCTTGAAACTTCCCCGGTCACTGCCGTCGAAAATGTTGTTGGCGTGAACTCGGCCGGTTAGCCAGTTGGGAATGTCCTCGAAGCCGTAGAGGTTGTGTGCCCAGATGACTTTGCCGCCCGACTCGCGAGCCTTGTCGATGCCGACTTGCAGCGGCGGCGAGTCGGCCCCCTTCTGCATGATGCCCGGGCCAATGCTCACCGGCTGGATGATGTAGGGAATGTCCAACAGCAGAATGTGTCCATAACCTTCGCCGTGCGTGCCGAAATTGTGGCGATGCTCCTCGCCGTGGCCGAAGTGCAGATGGTCGTGCGACAGCTTTTCGAGATCCTCGGGCGTGTACTTGTTGCTGGTGTAGTCCAGGTCGGCCACGGCCCGTTCGAGATACGACAGGAAGACGATGTCGAGCCCATCGGCCAGCGGCACTTCTTGCAGATAGCGATCGGCCTGGCGCTTGCTGAGTTGCTTGAGGTGCAGATGCGTATTGCCCGCCAGATAGCCCTTGCGGCGAGCTTGGTAAAATCGGGTGAGCGGAATTTGCAGTCGAGCTTTCGATTTCCCGGTCAGGTCAATTCGCTCCGTTGCAAGCTCCGTCTCCAGGCCCGCAAGAGCCCGGAACTCAAGCGGCGCGGCGGGTACTCTGATCGAGCTGGCCTTAGGCAAGACCCACCACCGATGAATCGGCTTGTCGTCTTCGATGCCCTGGCCACGATTGACCAATTCCGGCGGCTTCACCTCGTGACCCTGCTCGTCGAGCACTTGAATGATGCCCGGCAACACTTGGCCTGTGCTGCGATCGACCAACTCGATCGAGAGCAAACAGGTCGCGGTCGCTGGCTCGCGGTCGCAGCCGCCAGCCGCCAACAGCGACAATCCCACGAGCAGTCCGGCAATAGGTTTGTTCATGAGTGGCCACGCGATCACGCTGAAAATCCAGACTGCGACAGATCCAACCCAACGGTCTGCTGGAGAGCCAATAAAACGACCGCTGGCATAGCACAAGTGTACTAGCTGCCAAGCCGTGGTGGAGGCCAGCAGCGGCCCATTCCAGTGGTTCCGCGCCGAATTGGCCTGGACGCTCCCGCGCGAACCTGACAGAGTTTGCGGCCCATGAAACCGCAGTGCAAATCGAGCTGGCGTTTGTCATGCCTCGTCGTGGCGACGATGGGCCTATTCTCCGGCGGTTGCATATCCTTTCCGGACGACTTGCACGACGTCCAACAGACCTTCACCCACCCCACGAAGCACCTGATCCGCAACGTGCCCGCTCGGCCGCTACCGACTCCGTCGAGTACCTCGCCCGAACTCTTGAGCTAACCCGAGCAATTGGTTCTTCCGGGTGTTTTTTTCATCCGGCTGGCGCTCTGCGCTGGGTATTTGCGCGCTATTTGCAAGTCCATAGACGTGGCCGGTAATTTCCTGGTACGAATCCACGCCGTTTGATATGATCGGGGCACCTGCCAGAATCGTCTTCCCGCCGTCAACTGTGGTTCGCTGAAACTCACGTAAAGAGGCCTCCTACCGCATGCTAAAGATCTTGGGCCAAAATCCTGCGGGACCTTTTTGCGATCGCGTGTCGCGCCGAGGTTTTTTGACCATTGGCTCTTTGGCGCTGGGCGGGCTGTCGTTGCCCGACATTCTGCGGGCGGAAGCCACTAGCGGGCGGCGATCGAACAAGTCGGTCATCATGATCTTCCTGCCCGGCGGGCCGCCGCATCAGGATATGTTCGACTTGAAACCCGACGCTCCGGCCGAGGTGCGGGGCGAATTCAAGCCCATCAAGACCAACGTCGCCGGCATCGAAATCTGCGAGCTGATGCCGAAGCTGGCCGGCATGATGGACAAGCTCGTGCCGATCCGCACGGTCGTCGGCGCCACTGGCGATCACTATTCGTTTCAGTGCATGACCGGCCGCAGCCATCGCCGCCAACCGCAAGGGGGCTGGCCCGAGTTCGGCTCGGTCGTGGCGAAGCTCAAAGGCTCGACGGCCCCGTCCGTTCCGCCGTACGTCGGCCTGTCGCCGAAGATGCAGCACTTTCCGTACAACTCGGGCAAGCCCGGCTTCCTCGGGCCGGCCTACGCTCCCTTCCAACCGAACGGCGAAGGCAAAGACGACCTGGTGCTGCAAGGCGTCTCGCTCGAACGGCTCGGCGATCGCAAGAGCCTGGTAGCAGCCTTCGACAACTTCAATCGCGTCGCCGACACCACCGGCATGATGGACGGCATGGATGCGTTTCAACGTCAGGCCTTTGGCGTGCTCACCTCCAGCAAGCTGGCCGAGGCGCTCAACCTTGAAAAAGAGCCGCAGGCCGTCCGCGATCGGTATGGTGTGGGCACGCCGCAACACCAGGGGGACGGCGCGCCGCGATTGATGCAGCAGTTTCTGACAGCTCGCCGATTGGTCGAAGCGGGCGTCCGCTGCGTGACGGTGAGCTTCAGTTTCTGGGATTACCACGGGTCGAACTTCGCGCTCGCGCGGCAAAACCTGCCCCCCTTGGATCAAGGCGTCAGTGCCTTGGTCGAGGACCTGCACCAACGCGGGTTGGATAAAGACGTGACCGTCGTCGTGTGGGGCGAGTTCGGCCGCACGCCCAAGATCAACCCCGCGGCCGGGCGCGACCACTGGCCCAACGTCTCGTGCGCACTGATGGCCGGCGGCGGATTGCGGACCGGGCAAGTCATCGGCGCGACCGATCGCACCGCCTCAGAAGCCAAAGACCGCCCGGTGCGGTTCGAGGAAATCCACGCCACGCTCTACAACCGCCTGGGCATCGACGCGGGCAGCACGACCGTCAGCGATCTGGCGGGCCGGCCCCAGTATCTGGCCGACCATTATCAGCCGATTCGCGAGTTGATCTGAGGGCCGCTACCGGTGGAGCTCAGCCTGTTTTCAGTCAGCTATGCCGGACTGTGGGGCCAACATCGGCTCGAATTGCCGGAGTTCATCGCCAAAGCGGCCGCGCTGGGCTATCCGTCGGTCATGCTGATGGGCAAACGCCCGCACCTCTCGCCGCTCGACACGACAGACGTCGATCTCGAAAACATCCGCGACTGCCTGGCCCAGCACCGCGTGATCTGCGGCGCGGTTGCCGGCTATACCGATTTCTCGCCGCAACGGGCAGCCGAAGTCCCGTTCGTCGAGATGCAATACGATTACGTGCGCACGCTCTGCCGCTTTGCCTCGGCGCTCGATGCCAAGATCGTGCGCATCTTCACGGCCTACGAACACCCGCCCGCGGCGCCGGCCGCCGCCTGGAATCTGGTCGTGGCCAGTCTGCGCGAATGCGCCGATCGGGCGATCGACTATGGCGTGACGCTGGCCGTGCAGAATCATCACGACGTGGCCCTGCACACCGACGCGCTCTTGGAACTGTTGACCGACGTCGATCGGCCAAATCTCAAGATCGCCTTCGATGCCTGGTCCCCTGCCCTGCGTGGCGAAGACGTTTATGAAGCGGCCAAGCGGATGGCCCCCTTCACGGCGATCACGACCAACGCCGACTACATCCGCCTGCCCAGATATCACTATCGCAGCGAGCTGGCGAATTACGAGCGCCTGCTGCCCGACTGGGTCCGCGCGGTGCCGTTTGGCGACGGCTTCATCGACTACCCGGCGTTTTTCGCCGGCCTCGTCGAAGGAGGTTTTGACGGCCTGGCCAACTACGAAATCTGCTCGCCAATTCGCGGCGGCGGGAGTCTGGAAAACCTTGATGAATGCTCGATTACGTATTTGCGGTGGATGCGCGAGCATGTGTTGGCGACGCAGCGGCGAGAGGCGTGACACGAACAGGACCAACAGCCATGAGATTCAACTTGCGCTGGATATTCTGGTTCGTTACCTGTTGTGCGCTGGCAGTCTGGCTATTGACTCTGCCAGCTCTTTTCTCAAAACCGACAAAGAACTGGAACTTTACCGGCCGTGGAATGGAGGGTTATTTCAGTTACGAAAACGTGCCAACTCACTGGCCTCTTGAAGTCTCACTGAGGCTCGCAACCTGCACCCTGTTGTTCTTGCTGCCGCTAGTGGTCGGTCGATGGAAGCTCGCGGGTCGCAAGACATGGGCCACGGAACTTCCAAGAATCCCGCTCAAAACGTTTTTGCTCTCAACCGCGCTTCTCGGTGTTGGGATAGGCTGCTTCTTGGCCGGCCTGATTGACTTTGCTCCTAGGAATCCCTTTCCGCAATCTGGATGGCACAGGTTTTATTTGGGAGTTCGGTTCATCGCGGCAGGGGCATTCATCGGCGCGGGACTGGCGGCTCCATTTCAC
>JAYVCO010000580.1:0-2682 GCA_043749935.1 Planctomycetia bacterium | reverse complement strand
ACTTCGTGTCGAGTCGAAATGCGTCGGGCGGAAACTCGATCAGCGAAGCGTCGAAATTCGCCAGGCCCGCGACGATGATCGTCAGCAGAGTCAACAAAGTTCCGGCACAAAGCAACACCGCCAACCAGGCCAGCGAGCGAATGTGTCGACAGAGTGCCACGCTGACCACCAGCGCGGCCACCGCCGCGCAAATGCCCAAACCACGAGGAATGCCGGCAACGGTTACCCAGTCGTTGAGATCCGGCAGTGCGTACGCCAGGTAATTGCTGCCTCCGATGTATCCCGAGGCCAGTTCCAGCGTGCCGCTAATCAAGAATTGCCAGATGTACAGGAAAACCAAAAGCCGGCCAAAGCGATAACGTCCATAGATCTCTCGCAGAAAGTGATAGGATCCGCCACTGCCTGGCAGCGCGGCGCCCAACTCGCTCCACACTAGCCCGTCGCAGACTACTAGCAGCGCCCCGACGATCCAGCCGATCATCGCTTGCGGTCCCTGCATCGTCTTGATGAACAGCGGCAGGGTGATGAACGGTCCGACGCCAACCATGTTCGCGACATTGAGCGACGTGGCTTGAATCAATCCCACACCGCGCGCCAGCTTGCGCGTATCTGAGGGATCGGTCGGTGGAACTTTCAGCGGTTCGGATGAGGTGGGCAGGTCCATGACCGCCCTAGTATACGCAGCCAGGCTAGCGATCTGAAACCGCAGTTCGACGAGTGCATTCAGCACGCGCCATGCGGCCGTGGAGAGAGAAAGTGGCTTAGTAGTCGGTCGCCTGAAATTTGCGGGCCGATGCGAACAACACAACGGCCGCAAAGGCCAGTGAGCTCAACACGGAGAGCAGCATCGAGAAGCCATGTGCTTCGAGGGTGCGCGGATCGAGCAGGGGACCAAAGTGATTCCCAGCGCCCAAGGCATTGAACAACAACATTCCCAAGTCCGCCGGCTTGGGCAAGACCCAGTAGCCAAAATCGACCATTCCGCTCAAGTATGTTGAACGGAGGCTCTCGGAAACCATGTCGTTGGCCGAGACCGACATTTGCGAGATCGTGGTTATTTTGTTCAGCACGTTCCACCGCAAACTGTTGAATGCCGCGCCTGCGGGGATGACCACCGTGACTTGAAACCTGTCCAGGGGCAGCGCAGCGGAGGGGTCCGTCCAGTTGGGCGAAGCCAGGCAAGTGAGAGTCACGGTCGCTCCGCTGGCGGCCGCCGCCGGCAACCCGGACGCGGTCATGTAATCGCGCACGGCTCGTTGCACCATCGCGGTCGTCACTGGCGTACCATTGACGTATCCGCCGGCCGCCAACCGAGCTCCCTCGCGAGCGCTGTTGGTCAGGACCTGATCGACCTGGATCATGCGGCCGACTTCCCACACGCCAAGCATCAGAATTAGCAGAATGGGCAACACGACCGCGGCTTCAACCGCCGCAATTCCGCGTCGCTTATTCCGCATTAGTGGTCGATACGTTGGTTGCGCAGGTGCAAAAAGTTGTGATCGTGTAGCCCGGTGCGGAGAATCCACCGATTCCGGTTATCACAAACCTAGACTGGGGACCTGTCCAACTGCGTAAGATACGGAGCTACTCTGCGGCAGTTCCGGCCGCTGGAGTTTGCACAATCGGAACAGCCGGGACAAAACGATCACGACCGCGAGTGCATCCCAAAAAGCCCGAAGGCCAGGACGCCTGAGAGAGAGTGTCGACGTCGATCGCGCGAGACCCAACTGGCCGTCACCGAACAGACTGGTCGTCGCCGAGAATGCCGATCAGTGCGTCAATCGTGACCGGTTTCTTCAAATGAAAATTGATCCCCGCGCGCTGCAGACGATCGGAGTCGGGATCTTGACCGCTGACAGTCACCAGATAAGAGTTTTCCAGACCCTCCACCGACCGCAGTCGAGCAGCGAGCTCGTAACCGCCCATTCCGGGAAGTCCGATATCGATGAAAGTCGTTTGCGGGCAGAACTCTCGGGCAATTCCTAGCGCAGACTCGCCGCTGTATGCAACCTGCGTACGGTGCCCATAGGCTCGGATGAGCGCCGCAAAAGTCAGCGCCACGTCGGGAGTATCTTCAACCACGAGCACATTCACCGCCCCGTCCCTCCTCGTCCATTATACATGACGAGCAACCTCGACAGGTCCATTGCGTAGACTCAATCTGGCGATTCGCCGAATCGCCGCAAAAAAGGCCTGCCGAAACCCTGCTGTCAGTGCTTTCTCAATCCCGAGTCTGGGCGAAGCTGCCATTGTTCGTCGAAAAAATCGGCCACCACGACGCGTCCTGGATACTCGGCGTTTGGAACGGTCGTTGCATCGACAATCGCCCAGTCGGGCAATTTCGGGTTCTGCAAGGAATTCGTCCGATCATGCGCCTCGCGATGCGTCGGACCACTGTTGACAACGACATATCGCGATGGATTCAACGGATTCGGATATACCAACAAAGGAACATGCCGTCGAGAGTCGAATTTCGAGAGTCCGATCGCCAACGTTTCGTCGTCCCAGCGCAGCGGCAACTTGCCCACGATCTGACGGAGCAGCCGGTTTGAATGTGGGTCGCCCCAAACGATCAAATGAAATTGCCCGATGTCGTCGGCCGTCACCTCCGAATCGCGCTTCATACGCAAGCTTCCGCGGTACACGGCCTGCCATCGCTGTTGAAAATGGGCCAATTCAAAC
>JAYVCO010000579.1:0-2292 GCA_043749935.1 Planctomycetia bacterium | reverse complement strand
TCGCCCGCGCGAATAAAACGCGGTTTTGCAGTAAAGTATAAGCGGAAAACTTGCCAGAACACATCGTCGCCTCCTGTGGGGCAACGATGTGTTCTGCTTTTTTATGCGCACGCGTTGAAGCTTCCGCGTCGGCGCCAATCGCGGAGGAGCGAGCCTCAATGCCCTGACTGGCGAATTTGCTATTTCGCCATGTTGGCCTGCATCGATTGTGCTTGATCGAAAGCGGCCTTCTCCGCCAACAGGCCTTGGAGAGTGGCTTGAGCCGCGGCGGCAGCTTCGGCGGCGGCTTTGTTGATTTTAGCTTTTTCAGCCACCGCGGCTTCAGCGGCCGCCAGCTCGGCAGCGGCCTTCTGCGCGGCGGCAACAGCCGCAGCCACTGACGCGGTGTGGGCCTGCACCAGCATTTCCAACGTCGGCGGATTGGCCGCTAGCGGGCCGACGAGCGCCCCATCAGCTGCTTGCGATAGACGCACTTCCCCCAGCCAATCGCCGGCAATGACGCGGGCGCCATCGTGCGTAATCGCTACGTCGGTCGCCAAATCGCCCAGCGCAGCCAATTCGCGGATCGGCGCACCGTTGCCATCCCAAATCTTGGTCAGTCGATCGCGCCCCGCCGAAACGAGTTTGCCATCCTGAGCAAACTCGACAGACGTGGCGCCGCCGGCATGGGCGGCCCAGCTTTTGATTTCCTTGCCGTTCTCCATCTCCCATAGTTTAATCGTGCCATCTTCGCTGGAACTGGCCAGCAAGTTCGAATCGACTCGCCAGCTCACGTCGGTAATCGCCCCTTTGTGGCCCGACAGATTTTGATACTCGCGAGCCGTGTCGGCCTCCCACACGAACATGCCGCCATTGCGGTCGGCCGTGGCCAATAGCACGCCGTCGGGGCTGAATTCGAGCGAATAAATCCATTCGGTGTGTTTGCGAATCTCGTGGACCAGCGAGCCATCGGCCGTCGAGAAAATTCGCACCACGCGGCCCGGACCGCCGAGCGCGATGCGCGTGTGGTCTTCGTTGATGTCGGCCGCCAGCACGATGTCCAACTCGTCTCCGACTTCGAACACGCGTTTGCCGGTTTTCACGTCATACACCACGACGCTACCGGACTTGGCGCCAATACCGCCACCCGCCAGCAGCAACGACCCGCTGCGACTGAACTTGAGAATGTGCGGAATGCCTTCTGGAAACGGCAAGATGCCGAGCAACTGGGCCGTGTCGGTGTTGTACAGCGCGATTTGCTTTTGACCAGCGACAGCCGCCAGCGGTGCCCACGGGCTGCAAGCGAGTGCCGTCACGGCCGCGGGTTTCGGCGTATAGATCGCCGGTTGGCGCGAAAGGCCCGCGGGCATCGGCGGCGGCCCGCTGGGCTTGGCCGAACCGACCGACTGGCTCAGCTCGAGCGACGGCCCCTTTTTCATCTTGGCCACCGAGCCATTGTTTTCCAGGGCTCCGGCGGCAATCCAGGCTTTGATCGTCTCGAGCTTGGCGGCTGGCAGCTTGTCTTGGCCAGGAGGCATTTTGGGTTCTTCGGCGTGCGAGACGAATCCCCACAGCCGCGAACCATCGGGATCGCCGGGCTTGACGACCGCGCCACTGGCACCGCCTTGCAGGGCACTGGCGAACGAAGCCAGCGACAAGTCGCTCTTCTTCGTGTCTTGGTTGTGACAGCTAAAGCAGTGCTCTCGCAGAATCGGGCGCACGTGCTCGTCGTACGTAATCTTGGCCACCGGGGCCGCGTCAGCCGGCTTGGCTTCGTCGGCAACCGTTGTTCCGGCTGCCAGCACCCCCACGAGCGCGAACAAGCCCGCAGCCAGGCTGGTGTTTTGCATCATGCGATTGATCATCGTTTCACCACGTTGATTTCACCGTGTTAATTTCATCACGTTAATGGTTGAACAAATACTCGCGCGAGTTCAGCACGGCCCAGAAGATGTCATCGACCGCGTTGCGTGGATTGGGCTCGGCGGCGATCAGGGCTTCAAGCTTTTGCATTTCCTCGGGCGTCGGCTGGCGCGACAGGCAAGCCAGATAGATACTTTCCACGATCTGCGCCGGCTTCTGTCCGGCATCCAGTAGCTTTTGCACCCGTTTGCTCTCGCCCAGTTTGCGCGCGACCGTGTCGCCATTGAGCAGGTGCAATGCTTGCGACAGCGTCGGTTCGGTCGTCGCTTCGCCAGCGCAGGCCGTGGTGCGCGGGGACCGGCCGAAAGACATCAAAAAGTAGTTACTCGTCGTACCGTCGGCAACCTGCACGGCTCGCGCTCCCAAGGGCAAGCCTTGGAACTTCTCTTG
>JAYVCO010000578.1:0-9089 GCA_043749935.1 Planctomycetia bacterium | reverse complement strand
AACCCAGGCCGCTGGCTCCCGGCGAATACGACAGCTCGGATTGAACGCAGGCCCTGAATTTCAGCAACCCACTAACCCACCACATCCCAAAATCCGACCATCACAGATTTAAGACACTACCCGTGTCCACATCCCCTTGTGGCGATTTGGCTAAATTGGTAGATTTCTAGTTTGGATTTTGCTGCCTCGGCGGGCACTTTTGGGTGTACGGCTGGCTCTATGGTGGCGGGCGGTTTATTTGGCGTTGGGCGGGTTTCCACGTGGCGGGCCTTGCCTCGACGCCTACAATGGTTGCGGTGAGAACTATGAAAAAAGACATTCATCCTGAATACTTCGTGACCTCGGTCAAATGCGGTTGCGGAAACACGTTTACGACCCGCGCCACCAAGCCGGAATTGAAGGTCGATATTTGCAACGTCTGCCACCCGTTTTATACGGGCAAGCTGAAGTTCGTCGACACGGCCGGCCGGATCGAGAAGTTCAAAAACAAGTTCGCCGCGGCCGGATATGCCAGCCTCAATCGGGGCAAGAAGGCCGAAGCCAAAACCGAGTCTTAGCCGCGCGAAAGCGCTCTCGGATCGGCGCGCGAGTGAGCCTCGCAAGGTTTCTCGGCGCGACGATCTTCTGTTTACCCCATGGGGGTGTGCCGCGCTTTTCCGCTCGTCTGCCAAGGAGGGTAGAATTCCGCGGCACCGTCTTTACTCATTGGACGGGCTTCATCAAACGGCCGAGATAGATCGAAAGGACCCACGCTTTGTCGCTGCGCGAAACGCTCGAAGGAAAACTCGCTCGCTTCGAAGAGCTGGAGAAGCAACTGGTTGATCCGCACGTGCTGTCCCACGCGGCACTCGTGGCCGCCGCCGCGCGCGAGCACGGCTCGCTGGGCAAGTTGGCCAAGAAGTATCGCCGCTTCAAAGTCCTCAACGAGCAGATTGCCGAAACGCAAGAGATGATCGACGGCAAGGACACCGAAATGCGCGAAATGGCCGAAGCCGAGTTGCCGGACCTGCGCGCCGAGCGCGAAACCGTTTGGAACGAATTGTTGGAAATGACCATCGGCGGCGAAGACGCCCAGCGCAGCCGGATCGTGATGGAAATTCGAGCGGGCACCGGCGGCGACGAAGCGGCCCTGTTCGCGCGCGATCTGTACGAAATGTACAAGCATCATGCCGAAACCAAACATTGGAAAATGGAAGTCCTCGATTTGAGCGCCACCGAGCTGGGCGGCTTCAAGGAAATCATCCTGGGCATCGAAGGCGAAGGGGCCTATCGCGAGCTGCAATATGAGAGCGGCGGCCACCGCGTGCAGCGCGTGCCCGAGACCGAAACCAAGGGTCGCATCCACACCTCGGCGGCGACCGTGGCCGTGCTGCCCGAGCCCGAGGATGTTGAGATCGATCTCAAGCCCGACGATTATCGCAAGGATATTTTCTGTGCCAGCGGTCCCGGCGGTCAGCACGTCAACAAAACCGCCTCGGCCATTCGCCTGACCCATTTGGAAACCAACATCGTCGTGCAGTGCCAGGACGAAAAGAGCCAGCACAAGAACTTTGCCAAAGCGCTGCGCGTGCTCAAGACCCGGCTCTACGAGGCCAAGCGGAAAGAGGAGCACGACAAGCGCGCCAGCGAACGCAAGACGCTGGTCGGCTCGGGCGATCGCAGCCAGCGCATTCGCACCTATAACTTTGCCGAGAACAGGGTCACCGATCACCGCATCAACCTGACGCTCTACAAGCTCGACACCATCCTGGCCGGCGACGTGCAGCCGCTGACCACCGCCCTGGTCGATTACGACCGCCAACAGCAGCGCGACGAAATGGGTACGATCGAATAAACGCCTCACGCTCGTGGTAATCTCATGGCCGACGAGTGGACGATCGGGCGATTGTTGCAGTGGACGGCCGATTATCTGAAGCAGCACGGCTCGGACAGCCCGCGTCTCGAGGCCGAAGTGCTGCTGGCCCATGCCCGAGGTTGCCAGCGGATCGCGCTCTACACCAGCTTCGATGAGCCCGCGCCCGAGGAATTGCGAACCAAGTTTCGCGAGTTGGTTCGCCGCCGAGCCGAAGGCGTGCCGGTGGCCTATCTGGTTGAGCACCGCGAATTCTACTCGCTCGACTTTCGCGTCACGCCCGACGTGCTCATTCCGCGGCCGGAAACCGAGTTTCTGGTAATGACCCTGTTGGATTTGATCAAGGCGGTTGGCCCGCGCGAGCGGCCGCTAGCGATCGCCGACATTGGCACGGGTAGCGGAATCATTGCCATAACGATTGCCAAACACGCCGCGAAGGCTCGCGTGACGGCGGTCGATATCAGCCCCGCGGCGCTGGCCGTGGCCAAAGACAACGCCGCGCGATTGAAAGTCGCGGAGCGGATCGAGTTCGTTCAGGGCGATCTGTTCTCCACGATCGCGGCTGGGAAAAAGTTTGATTTCATTGCCAGCAATCCGCCGTATGTAAGCACCGAGGAAATGGCCGCTCTGCCCCGCGAGGTGAAGGCTTACGAGCCGGAGCTGGCTTTGGCCGCGGGCCCGACGGGGATCTCGGTCATCGAGCGGCTCGTGCCTGAGGCGGCCGAACGGATCGAGAGCGGCGGATCGCTCTTGCTGGAAATCAGCCCAATGCTACAACAACGAGTCGAAAGCCTGGTGGCCGCCGACGGGCGGTGGGATTTGGGCGCCACGGTCAAGGATCTGGCCGGCCTGGCGCGCGTCATACAAGCCCGGCGAAAGTAAGGGCGCGAGCAAAACCTCGCTCTCGGTGCTGGAAAGAACAATGGATTGTCTTCGCATCAGCGGTGGAGTTCCACTGCGCGGCCGGGTGACGGCCAGCGGCTCGAAAAATGCCGCATTGCCGATCATGGCCGCGTCGATTTTGGCTGGCGGCCCCGTCACACTCTCCGGCGTGCCCAACTTGGCGGACGTCAACACGCTCGCGCTATTGTTGGGATATCTGGGCGTGGAAGTGAAACGCGGCGCGGACGGCAAGGTGCGCATCGAAACGGTTGATGCCACGCCGATCAAGGCGGAATATGAACTTGTGCGCCGCATGCGAGCCAGCTTCTGCGTCTTGGGTCCGCTTTTGGCGCGACGGGGCAGGGGAGTGGTGTCGTTGCCCGGCGGGTGCAAGATTGGCACGCGACCGGTCGACCTGCACCTCTCGGGTTTGGCAGCACTGGGCGCTTCGATTCGCATCGAGCATGGCTACGTCATCGCCGAAGCCAAACGGCTGCGCGGCGCCCAGATCGATCTGTGCGGACCGCACGGGCCCACCGTCACTGGCACCGCCAACGTGATGAGCGCCGCCACGCTGGCGCGCGGCAAAACGATCATTACTTCGGCCGCCACCGAACCCGAGATCGTCGACCTGGGCCAATTCCTGATCGGTCTGGGCGCGCAAATCTCGGGCTTGGGTACGAGCGTCATCGAAATCGTGGGCGTCGAGCAGTTGGGCGCCACGCAGTACACGATCATCCCCGATCGGATCGAAGCGGGCACGCTGTTGATTTCCGCCGCCATCACCGGCGGCGAAGTCACTGTCTCAGGCATCGTCATCGATCATTTGACCGCCGTGCTCCACACACTTGCCGAGACAGGCTGCGAAATCGGGCGCGGCGACCAAGAAATCACGCTGCGCGCGACTGCTCGCCCCCGGCCGGTTCACATCTGCGCACAGCCCTATCCGGGCATCCCGACCGATCTACAAGCGCAATTCATGGCGCTGGTCTCGCTGGCCAACGGGCAAAGCACGATTCGAGACCACGTTTTTCCGGAACGCTTCATGCAAGTCGCGGAGCTGAATCGGTTGGGCGCGCGGATCGAACGCAGCGGATCGACCGCGATCGTTCGCGGCGTGCGCCGCCTATCGGGCGCCATCGTCACGGCATGCGACTTGCGCGCGAGCGCGGCACTGGCTCTGGCCGGACTGGCCGCCGATCGCGAGACGGTCGTCCGCCGCCTGCACCATCTCGACCGCGGCTATGAACGTCTGGAGCTAAAGCTCGCGGCGCTCGGAGCCAATGTCGTGCGACAACCCGAGGCGGAAACGTTCGAAGAAACCGAGCACTGGAACGTGTCGGCGCTGCCAGTTCGCTAAGGCACGTATTTCAGCACGAACTGGCCTACAAGACGAACTGGTCTCGGTTTGGCGAGACGTGTAGGCGGTTCCATGTGGCTGCGTCCACCGTGGTCCATTGGCCGCGACGGAACGTGTGTCCGTGGTCGTCCTCGGCCTGACGGAAGGGCCCCTTGTAGAGCACCTGGTGATTCTCACCAGCAAAGTCCTGTCGCGGCTTAAAGCCGACAAGCCTCGTTTCGCGACATTCGATGCCGTCGGCAATGAAGCATGGCGCATCGCCCAGCTTCTCGAAGTGCAAATCGACGAAGCCGGCCGACTGCAACTCATCGACCAGTTGTTCGGCCGACGGCACGGCTTCGACAGCGGCAGCCGGGCCGGGCAGTCGTTGCGCCAAGCTGGCCAGTGGCGACCGAGCCGAAAGTTGGTGCAGCATCACCCGAGCGCCGGGCTTGAGAATGCGCCCGACCTCGCGCAGGATATCCCGCCGCTCCGCGGGCGATAACCGGGCGTTGAACGTGCCTTCGAGCAACACCTCATCGACGCCGCCGGATTCGACCATCAATTTCGGCCCAAAAGCTTCGCCCAATCGATGAGCCCAGATCGCTGGAGCTGGGGCGCCGATGTGGTTGAGCTCGGATGCTTTGGGTCCGGCACCGGCAGTGCAGTGCTCGCCGTCAACTTCCAGCGTGTAGATTTCCCACACGTTTCCGTCGGGATCGTGCAGCCAGAATTTTGTCTGCCGGCTATGGCAGCACTCCACGCCTTCCTCGCGCTGCGTGCTCAGGCCTTGCATCTCGAGACGCTGCTGCATCGCGACAAGGGCCTCTGGGCTGGTCAAGCGAAATCCCAGATGGTTGAGCTTTCCGCCGCGGGCAGTGCGGCCAGGAAGGAGCGACAAGACCAGCGGAGGCTCGTCGACTTCGAATTTCGCGTAGTCTTGCTCCTGTTTCGCGGGCTTGGCATCGAAAAACGACTGAAAGAAGGCAATGCTCGCCGCCAAGTCGTCGACGTTGAGCGAAAGATGAAATCGCACCAGGTCGATGGGCGCCTGCGGGTCCGATTTGACAACCGTTAGAGACATAAAATCCGCTCTCAAATAGTTGACGTGAGCGCCAATTGTTGCACGAACTCGATTGGTGCGCCCCGCAAGCTAGCGAAAATAGACGCCTGTCTTGCCGAACTCAGCGTACTTTTCTCTCAGCCAGCGGTGAAAGTGGCGGTAATGACTGTCGCGGCAATCGCCCCCGTCGCGACCGGCATTGTAGCTCAAGTAAAGCTGCCGCCGCCAGCGATCGCTCGAGTTGGGAGCCGAACGGTGGGGAGTAAAGCCGCCGAGGAAAGCCAGATCGCCAGGTTGTAAATCCAAGATAACGCCCCGAGATTTATCGACCATGCTGACCGGCAATTCGTGGTAATCGCCGTCTTTTGGCGTGAGGCATCCGCGCTGGTGATAGCCCGGAAACACCTCGATGGCGCCATTTTCCGCGTTCGTTTCATCGATCGGAAGAATCACGGTCATGAAGCTTTCGGGGAAATCCTTCCAGCCGATATAGTCTTGGTGCAGTGCGTAACCTTTGGCGCCCGGCCGTTTCCAAATCAACTTGTCTTTGAACAGATACGCATCGTCCTTGTAGATCGCGCGCAATGGACCCATGATACGTTCGTCACGGGCAAAGTAGCGGCACACCGGACCGATGTCGATGACCGGATCGAAGCAATCGAACACACAATCGCCCGTGACGATGTGATCTTGCCAGCGGCAGCGGATGTTTGCCGTTTCGATCAGGTCTTGCCGGCCCACGAGCGTTTGCGACTCGGAGGCCAGTTCGTCAATTTCCTCGGGCCGAAACACGCCTCTCAAGATCAAGTAGCCCTCGGCACGATATCGTTCGACCTGGTCGTGGGTGAGCGAAGGCGTCGCGAGTTCGGCGGTCGTGGTCTCGATGCCCATGGTCAAATCCTTTCACAATCATTCCTGACCGGTGTCCATGATCTCGTTTCCATTGCAAGTCGCCAGGGCTTTCCAGAGATCAGGGTCGACCGAGTCTGGCACGAAGCGAACGGCCCCGTCGGCCATCAGCAGGTTGACGCCGCCAGGATGTCGGCTGCGCGCGGCGCGCCATCCATAAGGTGTAAGCGAGGCGATCTGTACTCCCAAGCAATCGAAAGCCGGCGCATTGGGGGTGTTCAAGTGATTGTATAGCGCGCAGCGAAACTCGCCATTGGCCCAAGAAAAACCGCGGCCGGAGGATTGATTCCACTGCTGAGTATTATTGCATTTCGTGGCGGTCAGGGGCGCGCTAAGGATGAATTTATAATCGACCTGCGGGTCGTTTTGCGTCGCAGTGCCATTCGGATTTCCCAAAACGCTCTCCGAGAACAGCGCGGTGTGGCTCGAACCGTCGGTCACTTGAGACAGGCGCGTGTGCGAATTCACGAAGAAAATGCCATCCGTCTTCTGCGGGGAACCACCGTTGATGCCGGTGCCCGCACAGGCTGCATAATTGGTCGGACCGAAACCCGGGGCGACGATTCGACCCTCGTCGCTTGGGCAGAGAAACAACGGCACTACGAGCGCTACCCCCGCCTGATTCTCAGAGGTCACGCTAAGAGTCACCCCGTCATAGAGCGGCACCTTCAGATCGAGCGCGTTGTAGACATTGCTCTCTTCCAGAAACGGAGTGAGGTGGGCCAGCGAAGACCAGCGATAGAGACTCCAAGCATTGGTGGGTTTCGCGGGATAGGGTTTCGATTCCGCGCCGACCGGGAAGCCGTTTTGGGCACTGTGGAAGTTCTGAGCCGCAATGCCTAGTTGCTTGAGGTTGTTCGTGCACGACGTGCGCCGCGCGCTTTCTCGCGAGGCTTGCACGGCCGGTAGCAGCAGCGCGACCAGGATGCCGATGATCGCGATCACGACCAGCAATTCCACCAAGGTGAAACCGCCGGCTCGCTTCCTCGGGACGTGATCAGGCATGTGCGGGAAAACCATCGAGACCTTCAAGTCGATCCCATTAGCCTACACGAAAGTGCTGACTTTTGGTCAAAGCTTTCCGCCAATTTCATATCGCTAGGACACCAGGGCATCGAGCAATTCGTCATCCAGGTCCAGCAAACCCTCGCTGCCACTTGCATTTGAGCTAGCAGCGTCAGCAGTCGAGTCGGTCGTAATGAACTGGCCGAAATACGCGGCAGTTGAGCCGTTACTTGTCTCGAGACTTGCGAGCCGATTGGCAACCCACGAACTGCCCACGCTAGAACCCGAACCGACCGCCGAGCCAGCCAAGGCCGAAGCCACGGCCGCACCACCGGCGGCCGGAGCAAAAGGCCCACCCGCCGAGATGTTGATCATGTCCAGTTCGCCGCAGGTGTTGCCGAAGTTCCGAGCCAAAATCTGGTCGGTGGCGTCCACCTGATCGTCTTTGTTGTAATCGTATATGTTTGCTTTCGCGACATTGTAGGGGTGATTCAAGCTCAGATCCGATTCCTGATTGTTGCGGGCCACGATTTCGTCAGTAGCGTCGGTAAACATGGCGTCAGGATCGTCTCCCACGCCGGAGCTTCCCGGCGCGCTGCCGAAAAAGAAGTGATCGTCGGCAGCCAGGCCCGTATCGGAAGTGGACTTGACGATCACTTCCAAGAACGTGCATGAGATCGTGTTGTCGGGCCAGAGCAACTCAAGCCGATCATTGGCGAGAACGCCGCCGATCGTGGTCGAACCGGCCGGTCGCATGATCACATTGGGAAGGTTGACGCCGGTCAGTTGAGTCCAAGTGCTGGGCGAGTTCGTGGCGAACATCCCGCTGACCTTGAAAACAAAATCCGTGGCAACGTGGCCTGAAATCGCCGCATGATTTCCACCTGCGGTCAAGTCGATCATGATGCCGTTGATGCCGGCGGAATACGCAGAGACGTTGGCAATGGTCGATTCTCCGGCGCCAGGCAGCAGGGCCACTTTGTCGGGAGCAATCGCCTCGTCGTGGGCAATCGCGGGGATGCCCGAATAGCCGTCATACGCAGAGTTGGCATAGAACAACTGCCGGCCGGCGACCGTCGAGATCGGGGAAATGTATGCCAAACCAGTCGGGGTGCCAATGTTCGAAATCAGCGTGGTGAGCGCGTGCGTAGTGACGTTGTATTTTTCGACGGCTCCGTTGCCGTTGTGGTCGGGCGAAAGACCGATCAAAAGATTGCCATCGTGGTCCAGCAACAGCGATGTAGGCTGCGGAAGATCGCCCGCCGAGGCACCTGTGCCAACCGGTGTGGTTAGATTGACCAACTGACTCACTCTGCTGCCAGGCGCCGCGCTGGCATTGTAGAACATGATTCGGTGGTGATCGGTCGCGTGCGTCGCAAGCGCCAGGTCGGCGATGAACATGTCGCCGTTGGGCTGAACCACGATAGCGGACGGATTGACTCCGTAGGTGTTAGCGACCA
This sequence comes from Planctomycetia bacterium, assembly GCA_043749935.1. Lineage (GTDB taxonomy): Bacteria > Planctomycetota > Planctomycetia > Pirellulales > PALSA-1355 > PALSA-1355. The sequence goes on along the minus strand of JAYVCO010000578.1, from coordinate 579 downwards.
GCGTTTCCGTGGTGTTGTCTTCGTGATATCGCGTTACTTCCGACGTATCGAGGCCTCCAACGATCAGGTCGTGTGTATTGTCCAAGTTGGCGTCGGCAGCAAATGCAATGCCGCCTGGAGTGTAAGCTAGCCAATTCGTGGCGCCAGCCTGCCATTGCTGCGTGTTGGAACTTGTGTCGAATTGAAACACGGCACTCGATCCCAAATCGGCGACGTACAGCCTTCCGTTCGGACCGAAGGCCAAGGCGCCTGGCACCACGATCGGTGCCGCGACTCCGTCGCTCTGCCCGAGAGTATCCAGGTAGGCCCCGGAATTGCTGTAGTGCAGGACTTTGCCTTGAAACGTGACGAAGTCGTCGCTGCTAACGTAAAACGAACCGTCGGGAGCAACCGCTAGCCCGGCCGAAGTCGACAGTCCATGATCGAGATACGGAACGGTGCCAGAGGTCGGAGCGAAGGATTGGTCGTAACGGAGCACGCTCTTGCCGCCCGATGGTTCGTACTGGCCGATCAGCAGATTTTCGCCCGACAACAAGCGACGATCCTCGAGCAGTTCGAGGCGACCTTGGAAATAAGCCG
>JAYVCO010000577.1:0-2233 GCA_043749935.1 Planctomycetia bacterium | reverse complement strand
CAACGGTCGCGAAATTCGCACCCGCGCGGTGATTTCGAATTCGAACCTCAAGGCCACGATCTTCAACCTGGTCGGCGAAGAGCATTTCGATCGCACGTTCATCGACGACGCGCGGGCAGTACGATTGAACAACTCAAGCTGCCAGGTTTACATGGCGCTCAACGCCGGCGAAAGCCTGGATGAATCGAACGGCGACTTGCTATTCAGTTCAACCGCACCGCTGTTCCGCACCGAAATGCTGCTCAGCCGCGATGTCACCAGCCGCACCTATTCGTTCTACTATCCCCGCACGCGCCCGGGCAGCGATCGCTGCTTGATCGTATCCAGCACCAACGCCAACTTCGCCGATTGGGCCAACCTTTCGGACGAAGAATACGAGGCCAGCAAACGCGACCTGGCCGAAACGACGCTCGCGGCGATCACCAAGTACGTGCCGGACATCCGCCAGAAAGTGCATCACGTGGAAGTCTCCACGCCGCGCACCTTTCTGCACTACACCAAACATCTGCAAGGCTCGAGCTTCGGCACCAAGTTCGAAGGCCTGGCCGTCAGCCGCGCCATCCCGCAGCAGATCGCCGGCCTGTATCACGCCGGCAGCGTAGGCATCATCATGTCCGGCTGGCTGGGTGCAATGAACTACGGCGTGATTGTGGCCAACGACGTCGACTCGCAACTCGTCAAATCGGCGCCGCCACCGGTCGCCACACCGTAAACCTCTCGCTCTTCTCTTTCCCCGCCCCTCGCCCCCATGTCTCTTGCCGCAATCCACGCCGCCATCCCGCACCGCGCACCGTTCCTGCTAATCGACGAAATCGTCGAGCAGAGCGAAAACCACATCGTCTGCCGCAAGACCTGGCGGGCCGACGAGTATTTCTACGCGGGCCATTATCCCAACTTTCCGCTCACTCCTGGCGTGCTGTTGGTCGAAGCGGCCATGCAGGCTGGCGCGGTGTTGCTTTCGAAGTTTGTGCCGGGCGATGGTAGCACGGTGCCGGTGGCCACGCGGATCAACGACGTGCGTTTCAAACGCATGGTGCGGCCCGGCGAAACGATTTTGATTGAAGTCGATCTCACCGAGCGATTGGCCGACGCCTTCTTCCTCAAAGCCAAAGTCACCTGCGACGGGAAAGTGGCCGTGCGCTTCGACTTTGCTTGCACGGTGACAAAAGAGCCGGGCAGTTGAGTTTAGCTTAGAATCATTTTCCTTCCTCACGCCTTGCCCCTCGCCCCTCGCTCCGCACCTCCACCAGCGGATAGACCTGCACGTTCACGCCGGGACTATATAGCACGTGGCAAGGCGGTTGATCGATGTGGATTCGATTCGCGGCCAGCAACGTTTCACGGCAATGAATAAGCCTGGCGTTGCAGAGCGGATAAGGCATGTGGTGGACTTGTCCGCGTAGCAATTCGCCGCGACGAGTGCGCACGTACAAGTAATAGCGCTCGGCGAGAAAGTATTCGAGCGTATCGGCCAATGGATGTCCGCCGCCCTCGCCAGGCGTTGCGATGGGGCTGCCAAGCGGCGGGCCGATTTCCGCCGTCAGATCGCAAATGGCGCCGGGCGTGTCCGGCCCACGACGAACGCTGTGGTAGTGAATGGTCTGAGTTTCGCGGATTTCTTCTCGCTTGCGCGTCGGGCTAATGGAACGACTTGTGTTTCCGCCGCCTTCAATTCGCATCGTCGCGTGCTGATAATTCAAATTCCAAAATCGCCGGCCAATCCAAACCGCCAGACGATTGGCCGCTTCTAGACTGAAGAACCACACGCCCGGATTCTTGCCTTGGCAATGAACATAGGTCCGCACGTTGGTTTCATGAAAATTGGAAATGCCGCGGACCGCAGGCGACCACCAGGGCCGCACGCCAGACATGTGAAACGGCACCAGGCCAACCCAAGCGTCGCCCTGCCAGGTGTCGAGCTCCAGATCGGGCGGAATTAGCGGACGGACCGCCGCCGCCGGCAGACGCCAATGGACGAAGAGCAAATCCGTCCACGTTTGATATCCAATTTGCGGCACCGACGGTCGTAGCGTAGGCGACAATCGATCGATGGTATCGGTCGCTGGGTTCGCATGAGTGAGGTTGGTCTCCATAAGTTTTGAAAGATGCGAGTACATCGAATGATCGGTTATTCTACGGCTATTCCGCTCGGCAGTCGTATGGTAACCCGACGCGTAAGCGAGGCGAAGTTATAGTTAACGCTCCTTCGCCAAGAAGCGCACCGGCCCTCGCT
>JAYVCO010000576.1:0-3945 GCA_043749935.1 Planctomycetia bacterium | reverse complement strand
TGTCGACCAGGTGAAAGTCACCGTGTTCGGCCCCGTCGTCAATCTCGCTTCGCGCCTGGAAGGCATGACCAAAATCTTGCACGCTCCGATTTTGCTGGACGAGCGCACCGCAATCGTCGTGCGAAATCAGCTATCGCCCAAAGTGGCACGTCTCCGCCGCGTGGCCGTGGTCAAACCGTATGGGCTCGACAGAAAACTGGAGGTCACGGAGCTTTTGCCGCCAGCCGGTGTCGGTTCCGGTTTGTCGGACGAAAACATTGCCGATTACGAAAAGGCGCTGGACCACTTGCTCGCGGGTCAGTGGTCACAAGCGTTCGAACGCCTGCACCGTGTACCTGCCGAAGACCGCGTAAAGGACTTTCTCACGGTCTTCATCGCGCAACACAACCGGACGCCGCCCGATGACTGGAATGGCGTAATCCCGCTCACATCGAAATAGCGCGGGCCTTCGGCTGCTTGCTGTTAACTTCATTGTACGAGCTTAAAAGAGCCGCCGCTGGACCGACGCGACCGCCAATTGTTTTCCTTGTGGCTCTTCCAAAGGGAACGCATTGTGGCCTGCCGCGCGTAGAAAGTCGACGAAACTCACCGGCCCGTGCGTGCAGTAGATAACTCTTGGCGAGACTCGCTCGACGGCCTCGAACAACTCGTCGTAGTCAGCGTGATCCGAGATTGGAATCGCGTGGTCCACTCCCAAACGGCCCCGGGTGCGCTCGTGTGTTGCCCAACCGGTGACCGCGAACGTCACCGTTTTTCGCAAACCTGGCAATTGGCCCGAGCGGTGCATGCGCGGCGGCACAATGACCGTGTGACCAGCCACGGGCGCACCTGGATACAGATGGCAATCGCCCAAATCGACGCCGCAGGCGCGATACACCTGGCTGATTTCAAAGATCTTGGGGTGTTGTAGCACCGGGAAACCCTCGCTGGTCAAGAGACGCGTAATTTCCTGGCTCTTGCCAAGGGTGTAGGCCTCGATCACCGGTGTGCTACCGGCGCTGATTGCCCCTCGCACTAGCGTGAAGAGTCGGTCGAGAGAGTCTTGTCGGGGCGGATGCCGATACATGGGGTTGCCATACGTGCTCTCGATGACTAGCACATCCGCGTGCGGCAATTCGGCCCGCTCAGCCGTTGCGGAATCACCCAGCTTGAAATCGCCTGTGTAGAGGAGCGAGCGATCGCCATCTTCAGCCAGGAGCATCGCGGACCCCAAGCAATGCCCGGCGGGATAGGTGGTCAATCGCAAGCCACCCCATTCCAATGGCTGGCGATAGGGCAAATCGTGCGTCGGCCGCTGGCCATAACGAAATTGATAGAGTTGGCCGGTCGCTGGCGTGCACAATGCGTATTCGTGCCGGGCCATGTGGTCGGCGTGCGCGTGCGACACGAACGCACGCGGTTGCCGGCGTCGAAAATCGATCGCCAAGTCGGCTTTGGTGAGCTTGAGTCCGCGATCGAAATGAAACACGAGTTGTCCCGCGCGTGTCTATCGGCCCGAAACCGCGGCCAATCTGCCAGCCACATTCAAGCCAGCGGCTTTCCAAACGTGATCCAGCGCGGCGCCGGTCTTCTTGACGATCTTGTCGCGACTTAGCCCCGCGAACTGGCTTTTGTCGGGCGATGCCGAAACCGGTCCGTCGTAATTCAGCTCCGCCAGCGTTGCCAGGATCGCCGTGCTGTCGATCGCGCCACCGTCGCCGGGCAGACGACGCCCTTCGAGCGTTGCGTTTTCTGCCGTTGCTTCCGGATCGGCATCGGCCAGCGAAACGGTGACGATTTTATCTGCCGTCAACGCTTGCAAGTGATCGAGCGTTCCGCCGCCCAAATGCCAGTGCCACGCATCCAACGCCACGCCGACGTTCGTAGGGCCAACGGTGCGTAACAGCAGCATCAGCTCATCGAACTTTTGCAGGAATTGAAATGCATGTCCCGCTCGGCAACTGATGGGCGCTAGAAAACCGACTCCCAAGCGAATCTTGTGAGGGGCGAGCACGCCAGCGATTTCGGCCAGTCGGCGCCGGTGGTATTCGAAATTCTCGTGATAGGGCCGCTGATCGCTGCCCGCTTCGATCGTGGTGGTGGCGCGCGTGCAACCCATCTGTTCGGCGATTTTCGCGAGATCCGGCAGCTTCTCCAGATCGGTTTTGTAGTGGGCCTCATCCTCTTCCCAACGTACCGGCAGGCGAAAGCTGCCAATTTTCAACCGCGAACTGACAACCAGCCGGGACGCTCTGGCCATGCCTTGCGTCGCCACCTGCTCGGCAAAGTCAGCCAGATCCAGGTCCAATCCCTTGAACCCGTTAGACAAAGTTAATTCGATAATCTCGCTATCCCGAACTGAAACTTCGAGTGCCTCTGAACTGAAATTCTTGAACATTGCTCCCCTTTTTGAGTTCCGCAAAGCTTGCTTGGACGAACCGAGCCTCAAGGCGTACAACATGTTGTCGAGCCATTATGGCAAATTTCTTGGAACTATTGAAGGGACACCCATTGAAGTTTACGACCGGAATCACTGACGTTTCGGCCAGCGCAGCTATACTTTGTCCATGGGTTGGTCCGAATGAAGGCGATGGGCTTGGCTGCCGGCCGCGAACTATTAGTCTTGCGCGAGAAAACCAGTGGATTTGTGGCAAGCTCTTATTCTGGGAATCATCCAAGGACTGACCGAGTTCTTGCCGGTCAGCAGTTCGGCCCACCTGCGAATCGTGCCGGAATTGCTGGGATGGAGCGATCCGGGCGCTGCCTTTACGGCGGTGATTCAAATCGGCACTTTGGTCGCAGTGCTAGCTTATTTTCATGACGACCTGAGACGAATCGGGCGAGCGTGGCTCCTGGGGCTGGCACGTCGCGAGCCGCTAGCAGATCTCGACGCTCGAATGGGTTGGATGATGATTGCCGGAACGATCCCGATCGTCGTCTGCGGAGTCCTGTTCAAGCAGCAAATCGAAACCACATTGCGATCGCTCTATGTCGTGGCGGGCGCCATGATCGCGTTGGCAGCGATTTTGGCCCTGGCAGAAGTTCTGGTGCAGCGTCGTTCGCGCGGGGGGCGAGAATTGAAGCAATTGCACGATGTAACCTGGCGCGATGCCCTGACCACCGGCCTGGCCCAGGCCTTGGCGTTGGTACCCGGCTCGTCCCGTTCAGGCGTCACGATCACCGCGGGTTTGTTTCTCGGCATGTCGCGCGAAACGGCGGCCCGGTTTTCGTTCTTGTTGTCGATGCCCGCCGTGCTGGCAGCCGGGGTGTATCAACTCTACAAAGCCCGCCACGATCTATTGGCGACGCAGGACGACGCGCTGGCACTGGCCGTTTGCACCATGGCGTCAGCGGTGGTGGGCTATGCCTCGATCGCGTTCCTGCTGAGCTATTTGAAATCGCACACGACGTACTTGTTTATCGGCTATCGACTGATCGTGGGCGGCCTGATCCTTTACTTGCTGTGGAACGACAAGTTGGCGGCCCTTCCGCCGACAGCGAGCTTCTAAGGTCATACATGCTTCAAGTTGGCTTAAAGAAGTCCGGTTTTCCGGGCCTGCCAATCTGCTATAATTCATCGCTTGCCTAAGTCTTGGCATTTTATCGGGGGCGAACTGGGTTCGACCGGATAGCAAGAAGTGTGGGTGGCGTGCCGTGGTTGGTCAGTGGGCCACGTAAAAAGCTGACCAAATCTTCAATTGCTGAAGATTCCTTTGCTTTGGCTGCCTAGAGATAGGTAACCCGAGTTGCGGGCTTTAGTCGGAGAGGCCCAAAAACTCGTCACCAAATCCGGATCGCCTTGGGTCACTGCTGGGTACGCCCGAGGCTAAAAACTGTTCCCGGCTGGCTTGCCTGGCACCTCGTCGGTTAGGGGTCGGCAAGCGAGACGCGTAAATGATCCGGCTACGCACGTAGAAGCTCCCATGGAAATATCGCGGGACGCGGGTTCGATTCCCGCCGCCTCCA
>JAYVCO010000575.1:0-17227 GCA_043749935.1 Planctomycetia bacterium | reverse complement strand
AACACTTTCGCGCGTTGATCGGGCGATTGGCCCTGCTCGATTTCCCGCGCCTGCACCCAAAGTTCGACGTCCAACTCCGCCACCTGTCGTCCATCAACTCCAATCGCCTGCAGGGCCTGCGAGCTGCGTCCCGGCACGCGATTGCTGAACGTGATGCATTGGCCACCCGCGGGCTTCAGGCCACTTGAGTTGACCGCCGCCTGCCGCAAGTAGTACCAGCCGGCCGGCTTGTCTGGCTCGAGCAGTTGCTCGAAATCTCCGTTCACTAATTCGGTGAACGAATCGGCGCCGGGTTTGATGCGCAAGCTCTCGGCCTGGCCGGTCATGGGCACGAAGAATGTTGGTTCTCGCGACCCGACAACCAGCCGGCCATTCTGCTTCTTCATCGTATAGAGCGTCTGCTGATAGCGTTCGCCGAGCGGCACCACGACGCGGCCGCCTTCTCGCAGTTGCTCGATCAAAGGCCTGGGAACTTTTTCGGGCGAGCAGGTGACGATGATCTTGTCGAATGGCGCGTGCTCGCTCCAGCCCAGATATCCGTCGCCAATTTTCGTTTGAATGTTCTTGTAGCCCAGCCGCTTGAAGGTATCGCTAGCGCGCTTACCGAGCTTCGGTTGGATTTCGATCGAATAGACTTCCTTGACCAGCCCACTCAGGATTGCCGCCTGATAGCCGCTGCCCGTGCCAATCTCGAGCACCTTATCGTTGGGCCGCAAATCGAGCTGTTGCGTCATCGAGGCCACGATGAAGGGGGGCGAGATGGTTTGGTGCTCGCCGATCGGCAGAGCCATATCCAGATAGGCGTATTGCCGCACTTCGGCTGGAACAAACTCGTGGCGCGGAGTGGTGCGCATCACCGCCAGAATGGCCGGGTTCTTGACTCCGGCGGCGGCCACTTCCGCCTCGACCATCATCGTGCGCGCCGAAGCCCATTCGGCCGGGGTCTGGGCAAGACAGGACGCGCTCGACACCAAGAAAGCCACGACGGCAGCGCCAAGGAATGCGAAACGGTCGCGATCACGTGAAAATGCCATGGCAGGCAAGCCTAGTTAAAGCGCGAGAAACCCCCAAGACTCGCTCTCTATGTAGCGAATCCCCCGAATGCCGAAAAGGCGAATCTGTGCATGATCTCCTGCCAGACAACCAAAGCACGAGCCATTCGTGGAGCATTGTCCATTTTCTCAGGGGCGCATGACACGCTATCATGCAGCGCGACCGAACAAGCCAGGAAACGTGGTTCGACGATGCAACTCTCCGCACGCATGCAGGCCGTCCAGCGGCCAATTATTCCGGTGGTGGCCGAATTGATCCGCCAGCACCCCGGCACGATTTCCTTGGGCCAGGGAGTCGTACACTACGGGCCGCCACCGCAAGCCGCCGAGCGCCTCACACACTTTCTGGCAGACCCGGAAAATCACAAGTATAAAGCCGTCGAGGGCATTCCCGCGTTGGTCCAGGCGCTTGAACAGAAGCTGGCCGCCGAGAACGGCATCGTCCTTGGCGGCCAAAGCCGAGTCGTCGTCACGGCCGGCGGCAACATGGCGTTCTTTAACGCTCTGCTGGCGATTGCCGATCCGGGCGACGAGATCATCTTGCTCACGCCCTACTATTTCAACCATGAAATGGCAGTGGCCATGCTCAATTGCCGCGCCGTGCTAGTGCGGTTGGACGAGAATTATCAGATCGATTTGGAAGAACTCGCCCGCGCCATCACGCCGCGCACCCGGGCGATCGTAACTATCTCGCCCAACAATCCCAGCGGAGCTGTCTATCCGGCCGCCAAGCTGAAGGCGGTCAACGAACTTTGCCGCGAGCGCCACATTTACCATATCAGCGATGAGGCGTACGAGTATTTTGTCTACGATGACGCGAAGCACTTTTCTCCCGGTTCGATGCCCGGGGCGTCGGCACACACGATTTCTCTCTATTCGCTGTCCAAGGCCTATGGCTTTGCCAGTTGGCGGGTCGGTTACATGGTCATTCCCGAGGCGCTGACGGTGGCGGTCCGCAAGGCGCAAGACACGATTCTGATCTGTCCACCCGTCGTTTCGCAGGAAGCGGCGGTCGGAGCACTCAGTGCGGGCCCCGACTATTGTCGCCGAAAAATTGAGCATGTGGCTCAAGTGCGCCAGATGGTGCTCGAAGAGTTGTCGGCCTTGCGAACATTCTGCGCCATTCCACCCGCCTTGGGAGCTTTCTATTTTCTGCTGCGCGTCGATACGCCCTTGGATTCGATGACGGTGGTCGAGCGGTTGGTGCGCGAGTTTGGCGTGGCACTGATTCCCGGCACGACGTTTGGCATTGAAGAAGGCTGTACGCTGCGCGTCGCCTATGGTGCGCTCGACTCCGATACGATTGCCGAGGGCATCGGTCGCGTCGTGCGCGGGTTAACCTCGATTGTGGGAGCGTAAGCTAGATGCAAATCGTCGCCTGCCAAACGGACATCGTGTGGGAAAATAAAACCGCTAACTTCGATCGCGTTGGCACGCTGTTGGCCACCGGCTCGATCCGGCCAGGCGCGTTGGTCGCCTTGCCCGAAATGTTTGCCACGGGCTTTAGCATGGACGTCGCCAAGATTGCCGAACCGGTGGAAGGTGAGACTCAAAAGTTTCTGGGCGCGCTGGCCCGACAGTTCCAATGTTTCGTCATGGGGGGAATTGTCACGCGTGCTGCCGATGGCCGAGGACGCAATGAAGCCGTGGTGATGGGGCCCGAGGGGATCGAACTGGCGCGTTACTGCAAAATGCACCCTTTTTCGTATGCGGGTGAAACGAAACATTATCAGGCCGGCGAGGGTATTACCCTGTTCAATTGGCACGATTTTACGGTCGCTCCTTTTGTCTGCTATGACTTGCGCTTTCCCGAGGTGACTCGCGAGGCGGTGCGGTCGGGCGCTGAATTGATGGTGGTGATTGCCAACTGGCCGCAGGCCCGCGAAGCACATTGGCTGGCCCTGTTGCGCGCTCGAGCCATCGAGAATCAAGCATACGTAGTAGGCGTAAATCGCGTCGGCACCGACCCTAACCTCCAGTACTCCGGTCGCAGCCTGATCGTGGGCCCGCGCGGCGAGACATTGGCCGAAGGAAGCGGAGATCAGCAGTTGGTGACGGCCGAAGTAGAGGTGGGACCGCTACTCGAATACCGACAGCAGTTTCCAGCCCTGACTGACATCCGACCCGATTTTTTCCCCGATTAGGTGGTTTTTTGCGGTATTGGCCGAGTGAGACAGTTGGGGGATTTTTCAAGACTCTCTTCCGTAGCGGCTGCGCGACTGAGTAAACTGTATTCAGCTTTGTACTGCCCACGAACCGACCAGAATTCCTCGTGTCCCGCCCCAATCGCCGGCGCGGAACCATTCGTACTTCAACTTCCAGCTATCCCCAAAGGAAGAACGCGATGAAAAAGCTCTCTCTCGCCTCAACCGCCCGCCGCGTCTCGAGCGTGCTGGCCATCGGCACCATGTTGACTGCCGCCCTCTTGTCAACGGTCAGCATCGCCCGGGCCGAGGAATCATTTACTCGGACACAAGACGTGATCTACGGTCGCAAATTCGGCACCGCCTTGACCATGGACGTTTTCACGCCGACGCAGAATGCCAACGGCGCCGCGGTGATCTTGGCCGTCAGCGGCGGATGGGTTTCGAATCACGACAATATTCAACCGGTCTTCGTTAGTGAGCTGATCAAGCGCGGTTATACCGTGTTTGCCGTGGTGCACGGCAGTCAGCCGAAGTTCACGATTCCCGAATGCGTCGCCGATATGAATCGCGCAGTGCGCTTTATTCGCTACCACGCCGCGGATTACAAGATCGACGGGAATCGAATCGGAGTCACGGGCGCTTCGGCCGGCGGCCATTTGTCGCTGATGTTGGGCACCGCCGGCGACGAAGGCAGCGCGGATGCCAAGGACCCGGTAGACAAGGTTTCGAGCCGTGTCGAAGCCGTGGCTTGTTTTTTTCCGCCGACCGATTTTTTGAATTATGGCAAGCCGGGCGTGAAGTCGTTGGGTATCGAGCCCGAGCACCGCTTCAAGCCGCCGTTTGATTTCCACACTCAGGACGCGGCCACCAAACTGTTCAAGCCGGTCGACATGGAAACTCGCGAGAAGATCTGCAAAGACTGCTCGCCCGCCTACCACGTTTCAAAAGGCGATGCCCCGACCCTGATCATCCACGGCGACGCCGACCAACTGGTTCCGTTGCAGCAGTCCGAATTGATTATGGAGAAATTCAAGGAAGCCGGCGTGCCGGCCGAGTTGGTCGTCATCAAAGGGGGCGCTCACGGCTGGCCCACGATTCTGGCGGATTTCAAGACGATTGCCGATTGGTTCGACAAATATCTGAAGCCCTCGACGGCCACCGCACAGGCCGGACAGTAGTGCTAGCGGCCGATATTAAGTCGGCCGTTCGCTGGAGCTCGGTCGAGCGTTTGAAATAAGCAAACAACGCCGGGTCGCAACAGTTGCGATCCGGCGTTTTTCTTTAAACCGGCGAAATGATTCTGAGTTATTCGCGTCGGCTATTTGTTGGCACTCTTGGCCGGCGGCGTGGTGCTGGCCGGCTTGATTGGCGCGGCCGCTTTCGTGACCGGGGTCGTGGTGGCTGGCTTGGCAGCAACCGGCTTGGCAGTCACGGTCGAAACAGCCGTAATGTTGCCAGTCTTGTCGGTCGTCACGCTGATGTGCATGCCCTTGGTGAACGCGGCCAACGTGGCCGGCTTGCCGTCGATCGTAAACTTGACGTCCTTGGCCACGGCGTGGCGATGCTCCTTGCCATTCGCGCCGGTCATCACCAGTTTTCCATCCGTGGACGAAACGAACGTTCCATAGTGCGTGCCTTGATGATGATCCGCCGTCACGTTTTTCGGCGCCTTGGCACTTGCTGCGGCGACCATCGTGCCCAAGGCCAACACGGCAACACTCATACTGATAGCTACGAATCGCATTGCTCTCTCCTCAAGAAAAAAGAACTGGGTCAAGTATCCCGCTCGGCGAGGACCCCAACGGTCCTCGCCAGAAATTGGTTTTCTACTCAGTCGTTAGCGGACAAACAAAGAGAAGTTGCCCGTCGACAGTCCAAAGCCCGGGGCGGCATAACCGCCGTAGTAAGCTCCGTACGGAGCGACCGAGCCGTAGCCAGTGTTGCAGCCATAGCCTCCGCCGTAGCCACCGTACCCGCCATAGCCGCCGTAACCTGCTCCGTAGCCGCCGACGTAGACCGGCTGGCTCCAACCCACACCGTATGCGGGTCGATAGCCGGCATAACGATAGCCACCGTGATGGTGGCCGCCATAGCCGTGCGCTTCGGCCACCGAAGCACTTGAAAACATCAGCAATCCCACACTCACCAACCCAAACACCAGGCGTCGCATGGCAAGCTCCTTTGCAATTGTTTCCGAGTCGGTCCTAGTCCGGCTCGCGTTGTTTGTTCGTTGGTAGAGAGCAAACGCAGGAGTCGTGCCAAATGGATCGGGCACTGCTGAAATGCCTGATTTTGCGCGAGATGTAGCGGTGAATACCGACTTTGCAGGCGCGCTCGAAGTGAAAAGCGCACTCGATTTGATCTCAGCGGAAATCGCTTTGGGCCAATTGCCAGCGTGCTTGCAGCGCGAGGCGAAAGCAACGAGGCGCGAAGCCTCGCGAGCGGGCATGTAGTGACACAGCTTCGCGGACCGGCCAGCCAGGAATTCCGAGCTTGCCGATTAGTCGAGCGTTTTCACGCGGATGTTGCGGTAGCGGACAAACTCTTTCGTCGAGTCGCCGCCGCCATGGACCTGCAAGGCGATGCCACCGGTGTCGGGGTGCCGCTTTTCCTTGTCCGTGAATTCCATGAACCGCACGCTGTTGATCCAGGTCGTGATCGTCGGTGGGTTGCCCACGATCCGGGCCCGCAACTCGTTCCACTGGCCGTGTTGCCAAAACTTTGGCCAGTCGGCCGGCTTGACCGGCAGCGGAAACGGGCTCGGGTCTTCCTTGATTTCGGTCACCTTATCAAGAAAATCGAAATTGCGCTGGTGGATGCCGCCCGAAAGACCTTCGCCGTATACACCCGCCAGATTACCCTTGGCGTGATAGTCGATCATATATTGATAGGCCTGGCCTTTTTCCGTGCTGCGCAAAAAGAGCCCGCTGTCGGGCACGAAGTCGTTGTTCATCTCCAATGCGACTTCGAAGTTGCCGTACGGCTTGTCCGTAATCACGATGCCGCCGTTGCCGGGAATATCCTGGCTGCCGACGATCGCGCCGTTCTCGACCACCCACCGTCCGCCGCTCTTGTTTTTGCTCGCACGGCTATGGCCACTTTGACCGCTGGTGTGCCAGCCCGAGAGCGTCTTGCCGTCAAAGATGGAAACAAAGCCGGCCTCGTCGAACTTTTCGCGCTTGAAGTCGTCGGCGGTCGTGCGTCCGCAGAGCGAGAGACAAGCCGCAAGGAGAACGAGCATCGTGAGTAGATTCCGCATGGGTGCAAACTCCGAAGAAAGCAGGTGAGAAAATCGGGCAGATCATCGGGAGCCTAGTCGGCTGCGATACAGGATAACGTGCCAAACGACCGACAACCACTATGGCCCTAATTTTTGTCAGGGTTTCGGGTGTGCGAGTATCCGGCCAGAATCTTGCCAATCTTTCGTGCCTAACGGTCGCACCCAACAACCCGGCCTTATCAAATCTTCCACGGATCGCGCGACACGCGATTCAATAGGCCGTTGGCTTCTTCGTCGCCTGTGAACCGTTCCTTGACCGGATCCCAATGGAGCGTGCGGCGGAGTTGGTAGCCGAGGTTGGCCAGATGACAGACGGTTGCCGAGCGGTGGCCGATCTCGACGTCGGCGATCGGCAGCTTGCGGCTGGCGATGCAGTCGAGCCAGTTGCGGCCGTGATCGTCGGCGTGATAGAGCCGGCTGTCGCTCTCCGACAGCGGCGTGTTGACGATCTCTGCTGGCGTGCTCTCGAGCTTACTGCGATCGACATAAATAGTCCCTTTGTCGCCAATGAACGTACAGCCACTCGGCCCGCCGTGGAACATTTCGATTCCATTGGCATACGTAAACTTCAAGCCGGTCGTCGCATCGCCGGAGGGTGGTTCGATTTTCACCGGACCGCTGCCGTCCATATCGAGAGCCCACTGGGCGATATCGAAATGGTGAGCGCCCATGTCGGCCAATCCGCCGCCAGCGAACTCGCGATAATTGCGAAACGCCGGAAAGTGCTTGTGAACGCCCTTCGGGCAGAGTTCTTCGTTGTATCCGCGCCAGGCTGCGGGTCCGAGCCAAAAATTCCAATCGGTCCCTTTGGGCACTTCCTGTTCCGTCAGATCGCAAGGCACCGGCGGGCCGCCGACGCCGACGCGCACGGTCTTGACTTGCCCGATGCGGCCATTGCGAATCAGCTCGCAGGCCGTGCGAAATCTTCCATCAAATTCGCAACGCTGTTGGGAGCCGGTTTGAAAAATGACCTTGTTGGCCCGGACTTCATCGACCAGCCGGCGGCCTTCGCCGATCGTGAGCGTCAGCGGCTTCTCGCAATAGATGTCTTTCTTTGCTCGTGCAGCCAGGATCGCCGCGGTAACGTGCCAATGGTCGGGCGTGGCAATCAGCACCGCGTCCAAACCATCGATAGCCAATAGCTCGCGAAAGTCGTCATGGCTGGCGCAGCCGCGAAACGTGCCCTTTCCCGACTGTTTGGCATAGTGCTCTTCGACTTTGGCTTTGCTGTGATCGCGTCGCTCGGCGACCACGTCGCAGACCGCAACGATTTGCACATCGCCATAGCCCAGAAAACGGCCCACGTGTCCGCGGCCCATCGTGCCAACACCAATCATGCCCAACGTCAGCCGCTCGTTGGCCGCCGCCCGCGTTTTGGAAAGTGATGTGAAGAGCGTAGGGCCTGCAACGCCCGCGGCTGCTAGCCCATGGGTGAATTGGCGGCGAGAAATCAAACGGCGCGATGGCATGGCGAAATGACCTCGGTAAGAGTCTGGGAATGAAGGCGGGAATGACGGAGCGCGAAACTGGCGGGACCACAACTGGGCCAGGATAGTTCACGCCCGCGGCGCATGCAACGAAAAACTTCTCGCCAAAAAGAAACCGCTGACGCGCTTAGTCGCCAACGCCAATGTCGCGGCTGAGGGCTTCGAGAATCAAAGCGGATTCTCGCGATTCGTGCGCGTGAAAGCGAATGGAAAACTCGCGATAACACTCGGCCAATTCGGGAACGGCCAGCGGACCCGATTCGTGGTAGAGCCTTTGTTCGGCCAGCTCGACCAGACCACACACCAGCGAATACAATCCCTGATGTTGTGCCCGCAACTGCTCGGCGCGACGGTTCAAATGAGGCGCATCGCAAATCGCGTCTTCGAAGTAACCGTAGGCTTCCTCCAGGGTAAAGTGCATACCCACCTGGTCGCGCAAATTGGCCAACAGTTCGACCAATCGGTCGAATTCAATGCTCATCCAAGTAGGCCGTTCGAGCATTGCCGCCACGTGATGCATCAGTTGCCGTAGCTCGTGATGATCTTCTTTGATCTCTTGCAGAAAGACGGCATTGACCGTGACGGTATGAGTGGCAAGGGCCATGGGCGCGATCCTCCTGAAAAACCGCGAAACGCCTGGAACTGCTTGCCAACCGTCACGATTGGCTCAGCCGTGGTTTCAAACCGAGAGTCGTTCGATCGCTCTCTCGACACGGGCACATTTGGCTGCGCGGGCTAGCCTTGTGCGTTCCCACAAACATGAAAAGACGAATACCAATGCAAGATGTGACTGCCCTAAATGTAGCCGCAGCCGCAACAATTTGTCAATTTTCAATTTGGGTGGACGCCGCTAGTACCGCAGAGGCATAACATCATTTACGGCGTTATGCGTGCGGATCGTCCTCGGGCGCGTTATACTTTTCGCGCCTGGGAGATTTTCTCGAATCAAAGACACTTGGCGACGCGTTCACAACGCTTGTGAGAACAACAATCCCTTTAGGAGGATTTCCTTTGAGCACGCAAACTAGCTTCCTGCGGCGCGATCCGGCTGATGCCGAACCCTGGCCAGAGACCTGTGGCGAGATTCGATGTCTGGTCGAAGAGAAAGACGGTGCCGCCGCTGAAGTGCATCACGTGAAAATTCACGATGCCAAGCTACATTACCATGCCCACACTGATGAATTCTACTACATCATCGAGGGCCAGGGGACGATGATCCTCGACGACGAAACCATCGAATTGCACAAGGGCGTAGTCGTATACGTGCCTCGAGGCGTGAAGCACAAAGCCATCGGCGACCTGACGGTGCTGACTGTCTGCATTCCTCGCGGCGTGCTAAGCGACGTGCACGAGCTAGAATAGATCCAGTCCCTACCTCATCATCCTTCGCGGGCAAAGCAGACCAAACAAATATCGTCGCTCTGCAGCCGTCCGCGGACGAAACGTCGCACATCGTCCAAGAGTGCCTGGCCAACGCCCTCCACTCCGCGCGGAGCACGCGCGATCACATCTTTCATGCGTTGCGATCCATAGACGTCGCCATGAGCGTTCATGGCTTCGCTGATGCCGTCGGTGTACAACACGATCGCGTCGCCCGGCTCCAAGTCCAATTCAAGCTGCTCGTACCCGCGATTCGCGTCACAACCCAAGGGCAGCCCGCCTTCCAAGCCGCCCAATTCTTCAATTTGGCCCCGGCGGCGGCGCAGCGGTGGCAAATGCCCGGCATTGACCACGGTCAATCGGTGCGCGATCGGATCGAGCACGCAGAGGCCGAACGTGACAAAGTGATAGTTAAGCGTCTCGGAAGAAAGATCCTGGTTCAACTGCTGGACGGCCTCGGCCGGCGTCGCCGAAGTGGCCAGGCAGTAGCGAACCTCGGCACAGAAATGAGCCATCAGCAGGGCCGCCGACACCCCCTTGCCGGCCACGTCACCAATCGCCAGCGCCAATCGGCCGTCCGGGAGCGAAGTGTAGCCAAAGTAGTCGCCACCGACTTCGTCGGCCGGCTGATAGTAATCATAGAATTCGTAGCCCGCGACCTCTGGCCGCCGCTGAGGTAAGAATTGCATCTGAACTTGTTTGGCCGTGCCCAGATGCCGTTGATAGGTGCCAACGTCCCAAGCGGTCTGTCGAGAGCCGGCCGACTCGACTTCCTGGCCGGCGATCGTGGCCACGGTCACCAACACGTCCAGGTCTTCTTGCGTATACCGGCTTTCCGCATCCGTGGTGTCGAGATAGATGATGCCCAACGGACGCCGCGACGGGCCCATCAGCGGCGCACAGATCATCGACAGGCACTGAAAATCGAGGACCGACTCGGTTGCAGGGTCTCGCGCGCCCTCGTCCATCAGAATGGCTTCAGCCGTCGACATGACGTGCAAAGCGGTCTTACGGCTGATGGGACCAAAGGTCATGCTGTGGCCCGCCTCGCTCTTGCGATGCTTGATGGCACGAGGCACCAGGTGTCCGTCGGCCCCCTCCGACAGCAGGATGTAACCGCGAACGGCCTGGGGAAATAGTTCAAAGAGGATGTCCAGCGTTTTGGGCAGAATCTGGTCAAAATCCAAGCCGCCTTCCAGGCTCACCGAAATCTGCAGGGCTGCGCGAAATCGAGCTTGCGAGCTCGCGGAAGCTTCGTCCGGCATGGCCGGAACCTGCGAGACGACCATCCGACCAGGGGCCTTGCCACGGCGCTTCTCGGTCTCTTCCGGGAGTGGTTGGGCTGCGAGCGAAGAAGGCTCTTCCGGCGGAACGATTGCCTCGACGGCCGCCGGTGAACCCTCGTGAAACGTGGTCACGATCTCGTATATGTGAATCCGGTCCTGGTCCTTGATCAGCGTGCGGCCCTCGAGGCGGCGGCCATTCAGATAGGTGCCGTTGAGGCTCGAAAGATCCTCGATGTAAAAACCGTCGGCGGCTCGGACGATGCGGGCGTGCTGTCGCGACACGGTGTGGCTGCGCAGCACGATGTCGCAAAACTGATCGCGTCCCACGGTCGTTTCGTCGGCGGTCAGCTCATGAAGTTCCCTGCCATTGGACTCTGTGAAGACCTCGAGAGTCGCCATGACAATCGCCCTTGCACGCTTCGAGACGTGCCGCTCGGGAGGACGCGTGCTTGTGTTTGGCACATGCGAATAGAATGGCGCGTCCCTGGAGATTACTTTCTCATTCGCTTGGAAGCGTGTCAATCGAATACCCTCCCGTCCGCCAACAGCTCAGTTTTCGGCCGTTCCGGCCTGACTTATTGCAATCCGAAATGCAGTCGCCGATTGCTCGGCGGCGTCTATGGCGTGGAGGCAGTCGGCGGGTTTCAGGCGTGTGTGGGACGCAAAGCCGCCCCGTGTGTTCTTCGCCAAGAGGACAAGAATCTTGGAGCCCGAGCCCCCGGCGCCTACTGTGCAATTGTCTCATTTTCCGAGACCGATCCCAGTTTTCGGCCGCAAAATAGCTGTCCCTAAGGTGTAGCGAAGTCATTCCAGCGTTTAGCTCCATGTGACCAAGGCGTCATTTTTGGCAACTAACCTTGTGGAATTTCGGGTGGCTGCTATCCTTAACCGCCCCGCAACCGGAACTTTCGGCAAGAAACCGACCATGAACATCGTTTGGGCCCTGCTCCTGTTTCCCGTCCTCATGCTGGCGCTCGATCTTTTGACCGCGCCAAAGCATCTCGACACCGCGCCGCGTGCCAATCTCAAAGACGGCCGCCGCGCCGCGTAGTCCGGACCTCCCGAGCGATTCCGAGCACCAGCCGGGCGCTCCGTTTGCCTGCTCAAGCCCCCCTACCCTGCGTAAATCGCGCGCACGAAGCCGTCAAACCCGACGAAAAACGGTTTGACGCTCACGCAGCGTGGCGATGACAATTGAGCGGTTAGTTAGTTCTCCCGTCACGCTTTCCGGAGACCCACCGCGATGTCTCGCTCGCTTACCTGGCTTCTGGCCCTATCCACGCTTAGTGTTCTTGTCCCGCAAGTTGCCTGGGCCAAGCCTTTGGCCATTTGCACGTTTCAAGTCGACGCCACGCCTCCGCTCGGCAGCCCGCTGTGCGACGCGGCCGTTGCGCCGGCCAAAGAGATTGTCGATCCGCTTTCGGCCCGAGGGTTGGTGCTGCTGGGAGACGAAGCGCCGATCGTGTTGGTGGCGGTCGATTGGGTCGGCATCGGCAATGGCGGATACGATGCCTGGCGCCAATCGCTGGCGCGTGCCGCCGGCACCTCGGTCGATCGCGTCGCAGTTCACACCCTGCATCAACACGACGCGCCCGGTTGCGATTTCGAAGTCGAGGCTTTGCTCGCGACGAAAGGTCTCAGCGGTGCCATGTTTCATGTCGCTTTCGCGCGCCAAACCATCGACAAAGCAGCTGAGGCATTGCGACAATCGCTCGTAGCGCCCAAACCGGTCACACAATTGGGCGTCGGCGTGGCCCGCGTGGAGAACGTTGCCTCAAATCGCCGCGTGCTGGGGCCCGACGGCAAAGTGCAATACGTGCGCTATAGCGCCAGCACGATCGAAGCCGCCCGCGCCGCTCCGGAAGGCGTGGTTGATCCGTTGGTTCGCTGCCTGAGTTTTTGGAACGGCGATCAACCGTTGGCAGTACTCACTTACTACGCCACGCATCCGCAAAGTTACTATGGACAGGGAGGCGTGAGCGCGGACTTTGTGGGCATGGCCCGGTCGCAGCGCGAGGCGGCCCTGCCGGGCGTGCCGCATATCCACTTCAACGGAGCCGCGGGCAACGTGGCCGCCGGAAAGTACAACGACGGCGCGCCGGCCAATCGCCCCATTTTGGCCGGACGACTGGCAAACGGAATGAGCGCGGCCTGGAACGCGACGCAGCGCACGCCGATCTCGGGCAGCGAAGTCGGTTGGCGCGCCGTGGAAGCAAATCTGCCTTTGAGCACTCTGCTGGCCGACGAAACGCCTTTGTTGGCCCTGCTCGACAACGCTTCGGCCAGGCCCTCGGATCGGGTGCGAGCGGCAGCCGATCTCGTCTGGGCTCGACGGACGAAGGCCGGGCAACCGATCCAGATGAGCTGCTTGCGGCTGGGCCCGAATTGCGTGCTTCACATGCCGGGCGAATTGTTCGTCGAGTACCAATTGGCCGCGGCCGCGATGAAACCCCAGGCCACCGTCTGCATGGCTGCCTATGGCGACTACGGCCCCGGCTACATCGGCACTGAGATAGCCTACTCGCAGGGGGGCTACGAAACATCCTACGTCTCGCGTGTCGCGCCGCAGGTCGAAAAGGTGATTCTGCAAGCTTTGGTCGAATTGCTGAAGTAGGGCTGGCAGTTTTTCTTTTACAACAGCGTAGCCCCCTATTACAATCGCCCGCTGCTGACCGCGTTTGGACTTTCCCCCGCACGCCTCGCCTTTTCCGCGTCCAGGATATTGAATCATGATGTACCGAGTTCGCTTATCCCAATCGTTGTTACTGGCCGCACTTGCTTTGACTGGCGCTGCTCTAACTGGCACAAGTCGCGCCCAGGCCGAGTCGAAAGAAGAGGTCACTGTCTATCGCGACCAATACGGAACTCCCCATATCTATGCCACGACGGCCGAAGGCGCGTGCTACGGTCACGGATATGCTCAGGCCAGCGATCGGCTGGAAGAACTGCTCAAGCAGTATCGCCGCGCGAGCGGCACGATGAGCGAGGCGTTTGGCGCGGAGTTCTTGCACGACGATTATCGCCAGCGAATCTGGCAGCACGCCGCGATCGCAAAGGAAAAATACGGAACGCTGACCGGAAAATCGCGAGCCTTGATCGAAGCCTTTCAGGCTGGCATCAAGCAGTACATGAAAGATCATCCGGCCGAGGTGCCTGCCTGGGCCGAAGAGATCGAGCCGTGGATGTGCGTGGCATTGTCGCGTTACATTATTTGGGGCTGGCCCGAGGGATCTGCCGGCGGCGATTTGAAGCGACTGAAGATCGAGCCGAATCCGGTCGACTATCACGGCTCGAACGAGTGGCTGGTCGCGCCCTCGCGCACGGCCTACAACGCGCCGATCGCGCTGATCGATCCGCACCTGAGTTGGTATGGCCAATTTCGATTTTACGAGGTGCGATTGTACGGCGGCGAAATCGAGTATTCCGGAATGTGCATTCTAGGCATGCCGCTCCCCTCGATGGGTCACAGCAAGTGGTGTTCGGTCGCGATGACCACCGGCGGTCCTGATACGTCGGACGTGTATGAAGAGGAGCTTAACCCTTCGAATCCGCGCCAGGTCCGCTACGACGGCAAGTGGGTCGACATGAAGGTGCGCACCGACGTCATCAAAGTGAAAGACAAGGACGGCGTCAAGGAACAGAAAATAGAGATCGAATACACCAGTCACGGCCCGGTCGTGGCCCACAAGGATGGCAAGGCGTACACCTTCAAGATTCCTTACTTCGAGGAAGTATCGCTGCCGGACCAGGGCTACAAAATGATGACGGCCCAAAATCTGACCGAAATGAAGACGGCCCTATCGTCGCTGCAATTGATGGAACAAAACCTGATGATCGGCACAGTCGAAGGGGATATTTACTATGTTCGCAACGGCCGCGTGCCCGTGCGTCCGGCCGGATTCGACTACAAACGGGCCATGCCGGGAAACACGTCGAAGGCCGAGTGGTTGGGCATCCACAAATTCGAAGA
Source organism: Planctomycetia bacterium (assembly GCA_043749935.1). Taxonomy (GTDB): domain Bacteria; phylum Planctomycetota; class Planctomycetia; order Pirellulales; family PALSA-1355; genus PALSA-1355. Next base: position 2,625 of record JAYVCO010000575.1, on the reverse strand, counting down.
CTTACTGCAAATTCAAAACCCGCCACAGGGCTACATGCAGAATTGCAACGTCAGTCCACAATTCTTGATGAAAGACTGCCCGCTCACGCCTGCCGCAGGCAAGGAATACCTGTTCAATGGCTTCACGAGCGCCACGGAAGCCTATGACAACCCACTGCATCAGCGAGCGGCGATGTGCGTGAACCTGCTGGCCGATAGCAAGAAATTGACGGTTGAAGATGCGATCGAAATAGCTACTAGCCCTGGCGTTCATGGGGCCGATCTGTGGCAAGATCGGTTGCGCAAAGCCTGGAGCAATGCCAGCGAGGACGTCCGGCAGAAAACGGACCTGGCCGCCATGTACAAGACGATCACCGAATGGAATCGCCGAGCCGAGGCCAGCTCGACCGGCGCCGTGCCGTACAAATATTGGAAGGAAGCGTTTGGCGAGGCGGTTCAGAAAGCCGATAAGGCCGGTTTGCCGCCGCCAGCCGAAATTACCGACCAGCAATTGCTGTCGAAGCTCGAAGAAGCCACCGCCAAGCTCAAGGCCGATTTTGGAAAACTGGAAGTGGCCTATGGCGACGTCTATCGCGTGGGCCGCAAAGGCAGCCAGAAAACCTGGCCGGTAAGCGGCGGTTCGGTCAACAACATCGCCACTCCGCGCGCGATCAGCTTCGAAGAGATCAAGGGCACGAAAACATTTCTCGGCCACGGCGGGCAAACCTCGACGCAGATCGTGCTGCTCACCAAGCCACCGCAATCCTGGACGTTCTTGCCGCTGGGTGAAAGCGACCACGCCGACAACGCCCACTACGACGACCAGTGTGAACAGCTCTTCAGCAAGAGCAAAATGAAATCGACGTATTTCCTCGCCAAAGATGAACTGCTCAAACATGTCGAATCGAAAAAAGTGCTCTCGCGCAGCATTCCTTGAGTCGGGATTCTGTCGATCGTCGCGTTTTTCCAACCAACACCAAGTTATTCTTGATCCACCTGCCCCACTCTCAAGGAGACCCCCTGTGTTTACTCGCCGCACTTTGTTGTTCTTGCCGCTCCTGTCGGCTTTGGTCGCCTTCGCTCCCAGCGCAAAGGCCGAAGCCCCTTATACACAAGCCGAAAACGTGGTGTTTGCCGAGGTCGATGGCATCGGCCTGTTGATGGATATCTTCACGCCCACAGGCAAGAGCAACGGGCTGGGTATGGTTGACGTCGCCAGCGGCGCATTCCACTCGGATCGCGGCAAGATCAACGATCACAAGCGGGCCCAGGTCTACGACACGTTTTGCCGCAAAGGCTACACGGTTTTTGCCGTGCGGCCGGGCTCGATTACCAAGTTCAGCCTGGCCGAAATGGGAGCGAATCTGAAACAAGGCGTGCGCTGGGTAAAGACTCACGCCGATCAATATAAGATCGATCCGAATCGTCTGGGTATCACGGGCGGTTCGGCTGGCGGGCACCTGGCTTCGCTCGTTGCCTTAACTGCTGACGATAAAACCGCCGTCCAAGCGGTTGGCGTTTTCTTTCCTCCTACTGACTTCGTCGAGTATCGCGGCAGCAAGCTGGAAGACCTCGACGCCGCTTCGCTTGAACGCGTGAAGCGATTTGTATCGCCTGCGGGCGTTGCGCCGGTAAGCACTTCGGAATTGATCGAGAAGCTGACTCAGATCAGCCCGGCCAGGCTGGTAACGTCGAAAGCTCCACCGTTTCTAATCATCCACGGCGACGCCGATCCGACGGTTCCGCTGCAACAGTCGGAAAAGCTCGTTGCCGCGCTCAAAGCTGCCGGCGTGCCATGCGAGCTGATCGTCAAGAAGGGCGGCGGCCACCCCTGGCCCACGATCCACGAAGAAGTCGCCGTGATGGCCGATTGGTTCGACAAACAGTTGGCGAATAAATAGACGGCGCTAAAACCGATGTCTCGCGCCGAATCTCGGGTTCATGCCGCGTTTTCATGCAGTTGTCAGGCTGAAGCCTGACCTACTTGGGGAAGAGAAGTAGATCTATGTCGACCGCTAAGCCGGCCACGGTCCGGATCGTTTCGTTGGACCAGTTTCGCGGCTACACCGTGGCCGGCATGTTCTTGGTGAATTTCCTCGGCAGGTATGACGTTACGCCGATTCTGCTGACGCACAAGAACACGTTTTTCAGTTATGCCGACACGATCATGCCGCAGTTCTTCTTCGCGGTCGGCTTTGCCTTCCGGCTGACGTTTGGCCGCCGAGCGCAGGCCGATGGCCTGCCGTCGGCCTATGCGCACGTCGTCCGCCGCATGCTGGGCCTGGCACTCGTGGCTCTGGTCGTTTACGGCGTCGGCTCGCGCGCGCCGACTTGGCAAGCGCTTTCGGACAAAGGCTTTTGGGAAGCGATTCGCGGACCACTCAAAGGCACCTGGTTCCAGACGCTGATGCACATCGCCGCCACCTCGATCTGGATCTTGCCGGTCATTCGCGCCGGCGCACTTGCGCGCATCGCATATATGATCTTCTCGGCCGGGTTACAAGTGTTTCTCTCATATTGGTTCTACTTCGACTGGGTCCATACCGGCGGCATCGATGGCGGCGTGTTGGGCTTTCTGGCCTGGACGATTCCCACGATCGTCGGCACCCTGGCTTGCGACGCCGTGACCAATGCCGATGGTCGCGC
>JAYVCO010000574.1:0-14964 GCA_043749935.1 Planctomycetia bacterium | reverse complement strand
CAGCCAGGACGTACGACAATTACGGCGTTTGATTCGCTTCCGTCAGCAGTTGGTAGACGAGCGGCGCGATTTGAAATTGCGAATCAGAGCCGTGCTGCGTGAAGAACGGATCGTGCGACCGGTGTTTCGTCCCTGGACGAAGTTGTGGTGGAAGTGGTTGTCGCACGAGGCTTCCCTGGGGGAACAAAGCCGTTGGGTCGTCGAGCGCCAATTGCGGCGGTTGGTCGCGCTGGCCGAAGAGATCAAGGACGTGGAAGCGCGGTTGACACGCTTGACGAAGAAAGACCCCTTGGTCGAACGGCTGCGTGCACAGCCGGGCGTTGGCCTGGTGACGTCCGTCACCATGCGCGCCGAAATCGGCCGCTTTGATCGGTTCCGCAGCGGCAAGCAGCTATCGCGGTTCTGCGGTTTGTCTCCGCGCAATGCCTCCAGCGGTCAACGCCAGGCTGACGCCGGTCTGATTCGTGCCGGCAACCCACGCTTACGTGCGGCGATCATCGAGGCAGCGCACCTGATCGTTCGGCATGACAAGCACTGGCTAGAGATGTTTCATCAACTTCGCGCCCATGGCAAACCGTACAGCTTGGCGCTGGCCGCGATCGCCAACCGCTGGGTACGTTGGCTGTTCCACCAGGTGCAACCGGCCATCGTGGCGGCTTACTAAAACGACAAAAGCAATTCCTAGAAAGAACATAGAAACAGGCTTACCAGTAAACAGTCCGCTAAACAGTCCGCAAGGGTACGATTGAAAGAACCATGGTCCGCGCTAAGCGAAGGCGAGCTCGACCCCCCGCTGGGTTAAAAACTCGTTTGTAGATGGGGCAGCCTTCGCCGTTTCGAAGCACCCACTGGGGCTAACCCGACATGTCGGGCAACGCTCGGATAGAAGAATGGGCAATACCAAGGTTCTTTCGATCACCAACTTGTAAAATCCTCAGCCATCATAGAAGGGGGCGGGTCTAGCGGCTCAAGACGTCGCACTGCAGAGCGGCAATGAAACCGCACCGCCTTCCCCTCGGCCGCTTCGCCGGGCTATCATGGCCCTATGGCCATTTCGCAATATGATTACGACGTACTCGTGATCGGCGCCGGACATGCCGGCACCGAGGCTGCCCTGGCAGCCGCACGCATGGGCGCTCGCACCGCACTGCTGACCACGAATTGCGATACTGTCGGGCAAATGAGCTGCAACCCGGCCATCGGCGGGGTCGCCAAGGGCCAAATCGTTCGCGAGATCGACGCGCTGGGCGGAGCCATGGGCCGGGCCATCGACGCCACGGGCATCCAGTTTCGGATGCTCAACCGGCGTAAGGGGCCCGCGATGCACAGTCCGCGCGCTCAGGCCGACAAGAAACTTTACCAAATGGAAATCAAACGGTTGGTCGAGGAACAGCCCAACCTCGTGCTGCGTCAGGAAGTGGTCGAAGACCTGTTGACCGAAGATGTTGATGGCCGGATGCGGATTGCCGGAGTACGCGTGCGGGGCGATGCCGTGTATCGCGCTCGGGCTGTCATCCTGACCACGGGCACGTTCTTGCAGGCGCTGATGCACACCGGAGAGGCCAAGACTGCCGGCGGACGTGCAGGCGAAGGCACGACGGCCGGAATCAGCGGCGCGCTCGGGCGACTCGGCTTCGAGCTTGCACGTTTCAAAACCGGTACGCCGCCGCGACTCAACGGCCGCACGATCGACTACGACAAGACCGAGCTTCAGCCCGGCGATGACGATCCGCAGCCGTTCTCGTTTTTGACCGAAGCCATCACTTGCCAACAACTCCCCTGCTGGATCACGTACACCAACGACGAAGTCCACGAGCTGATCCGCGCGAACTTGCATCGGGCCCCGATGTATAGCGGGCAAATTCAATCCAGCGGCCCGCGCTATTGCCCTTCGATCGAAGACAAAGTCGTCCGTTTCGCCGATAAGGATCGGCATCAGTTGTTCCTCGAACCCGAGGGACGCTCGACACGCGAAGTCTATGTGAACGGCATTTCGACCAGTCTGCCCCGCGACGTGCAGGACGAGATCATTCATCGAACGCAGGGGCTTGAGCGGGCCGAAATCATGCGCTATGGGTATGCGGTCGAATATGACTATGCCCCGCCCCAACAGCTCAAAACCTCCCTGGAAACCAAGCTTATCCAAGGCCTCTACTTTGCCGGACAAATCAATGGCACTACAGGATACGAGGAAGCCGGGGCGCAGGGCTTGATGGCCGGCGCCAACGCGGCACTAGCAATCTCGGGCGCGGAGCCGCTGGTACTCGATCGGAGTCAAGCCTACATCGGCGTGCTGATCGATGACCTGGTGACGCGCGGAGTCGACGAGCCTTATCGCATGTTCACCAGCCGCGCCGAATATCGGTTGTTGTTGCGGCAAGATAACGCGGATCGGCGGCTGACGTCGCTTGCGTGGCAGGTGGGGCTGGTTGAACGAGATCGGTGGGAGCGATTGGTTCGCAAACAGGCGGAGATTGCGCAGACGGTCGAAGTTCTCGAAACCCACGCTTGCGGCGAAGTCACGTTGAGCAAGCTACTGCGAAGGCCGGAAATCGTCTGGAGCGACCTCGTGGCGCGCGAACCAGTGCTTGCCCGCGTCTCTCGTGAAGCCGCCGACCAAGTCTGCCACGACGTGAAGTATGCCGGCTACATTGCTCGGCAAGAAACGGAGATTGCCCGGCAGCATCGTCTCGCCGAGAAGCGCATTCCCGACGCGTTCGATTTCTCGAAGATAGTGCATCTGCGTGCCGAAGCTCGCGAGAAACTTTCGCGCGTTCGGCCCGCAAGTCTGGCACAAGCCGGTCGCATTAGCGGCATCACACCAGCCGACGTGGCTCTGCTGATGATTCATCTGGGAAGCCGCTAATTCGATCGCTGCTCAAAGTTCTTTGAGCTGCGTCAAGGCGCGGCCTCTCTTGAATTTGCGCATTGCGAAGCGCAGGCAAGCTTGGGCGAGGCGATCTGTGGCGTGCTTTGGGTGGCTTGCAAAGGCAAGGTGAAACGATTTTCGCTCCATTTCGGAAGAAAACACGTAAACGCTTATCAGGGTTGTATTTGTGATCGAAATATCAATATTGACTCGCTTTGGAAGAGGGCTATAATGGGTCTCAATGGCAAATTCGGTAATCTTGGCAGGAAACCTACAATCGCTGCGGACTAAACAGCGTTCAGTACGGACCACATAACCGACGCAGCAAGCTAAAGGCTAGGTTCCGTCTAGCGTGACATGGAGGACTAGGAACTACCGGTGGTTTCTTAAGTCGAGAAATCTATTCGGGAGTCCCGCTTAGACTAGCCTTACCATCGGCTAGGGAGAGGGGTGGTTAGCAATCATGAAAACTGTGTTCACCACAGGCGAAGCAGCCAAAATTTGTAAGGTCAGTCAACAGACGATCATTCGTTGTTTTGATTCGGGCCAGCTCAAAGGATTCCGCGTTCCCGGCAGTCGATTTCGCCGGATCCCACGGGAGCAGCTCTACGCGTTCATGCGAGACAATGGCATCCCGACCGATGCCCTCGAAAGTGGTAAACGCAAGATTCTGATCGTCGACGACGACCAGGAGTTGGTCGAGATGATCGTGGACGTTCTCGACAAGGACGGCCGGTTCGAAGTCCGCACTGTCAATAACGGCTTCGATGCCGGAATGATGGTCAAGGAATATCACCCCGACCTGATTGTCCTGGATGTAATGCTCCCGGACATCAACGGACGTGAAGTTTGCCAGAGGGTCCGCAGCGACAAGTCGATGGACGACGTGCGGATCATTTGCATTTCCGGCATGGTCGAAGAAGACAAGATCGAAGACCTCAAAGCGGCCGGCGCCAACGATTTCCTTCACAAGCCGTTCGAAGTGGAAACACTGATCGAACGGATGTGCGGCTTGCTGGATATCGAAACGGTCACCACCCGCTAAGACCTGCTTTGGAGCGACTGGCCCCCTAGGGCAATCGTAGAACCGGCGTCAGTGCGCGCACTCGGTGCGCGGCGGCGCGGTTTGCGATCCGTTTCGCCCCCTGGCTGACCGATCTCGAGTTCGCCTATGCGCTTGCTCCCCAAGCTGGTCACTCCCATCGGCGCGCTCGGCTTGCCGCTGTCCGACCACACTGCGGGACAGTTGATGAAGGCACTCTTGTGCGACGACCTGTCGCATCGGAGCGAGCTGATCAACCATGCACTGGCCGATGACCCAGTGCTGGCTCTGTGGGCCGCGTGTCTGGCCGAACAGGCCAATTGCGGCCCGTTTAACAAGACTAGCCAACTAGCCGATTGGCTGGCAGACGACCCACTCAGCAAGTTGAGCTGGCAAGGCGAGGACGATCGCGCCAGCGCGCCGCCAGGAGAAATCCGCGAGCTCTGGGCAGATCGCGCCGCGGGCTCGTTGGGCGTGGCCCGCCTGGCCGTGCAACTGGCTGGCGCCTTCCAAGCGGATCCGGAGCGCGCATATCTCAGCGGTTTGTTGCACGCGGCGCCGCAGTGGATGGCTTTTGCGATCGGCTACAGCGATAACCTCGATCCAGCCAAGATTCTGCCAGCCTGGCTGAACTGCGAGTTGGCATCGATCCGAAACGAAACCGCCCATTCGAATTCGCATGTTCGCTGTGTGGCGCTAGCTCTCAAACTTTCGGAGCCAAATGCTGACGCAGGCAACCTGTCAGGGATGCCATCTGATTTCTTATTCGACGCAGCAGCACATCGAGCACAAGTCGCTTGCTTGCGCGAGCTTTGGCTTACAGCATCGGGAGCTGGCGAAGCACTGCAAACGTTGGCCGACAGATTATCCAGGCTGGCAATGCTCGAGCGCGATTTCGCGCGAATCTTGGAAACGGAAAAGCTGGAGTCGCTCAAGGAGCTCGCGTATGGCGCGGGACACGAAATCAACAATCCATTGGCGAATATTTCGGCCCGGGCCCAAACCTTGCTGCACGACGAGCGCGATCCCGAGCGGCGACGCAAACTGGCGGCGATCAATACGCAGGCATTTCGCGCGCATGAGATGATCGCCGACATGATGCTCTTTGCCCGACCACCGCGGGCTAAATTCGAGCAAGTCGATCTGTCAGAGCTCTTGCATCGTCTCGTGGAAGAACTGAGTCCGCGAGCGTACGATCAGAACACGCAACTGACTTTCGAAGCGCCCGAAGCTCACGTCGTCGTTTCCGCCGACAAAACGCAGCTCGCGGTCGCGGTACGTGCACTGTGCTCGAACGCCTTGGAAGCTCTAGTAACGGGCGGACACGTCGAGCTAGCGCTACGCTCTGGGCCAACTGCCCAAACTTCGCCCGCAAAAAGCCCCTTATCGGACGAAACTGTGCAAATTGCCGTCTCGGATAGCGGCCCCGGGATCTCGCCAGAAACTCGGCGGCACATCTTCGATCCCTTCTATTCCGGCCGCGAGGCGGGCCGTGGGCTTGGCTTCGGCCTTTCAAAGTGCTGGCGGATCGTCGAGATGCACGCCGGAACGATCGACGTGGAAAGCCGCGCAGGGTGCGGTGCGGTCTTTACAATCACCTTGCCGGTCCACCAGCCCCGCTAGCTATTTTGCGGGTAAGCGCGGTTGTAACGGTGGGATCGAGGAATTTTGCTGGTTTTTCGGCATACCATTTGGAGCAATTTGCAATTGGGTGAAAGTCAGTTAAAGTTACGGAACAAGGAGACCCAACTATGAAAATGCTCTTCGCCGTCAGTTTGGCGCTCGCCTCCGTCGCGTTCGCCGCCCCCGCTCATGCTCAGTGTTGTGGAAGCGCTCCGGTTACCAGCTATTATGCACCCGCTGCGCCGGTGACCTCGTACTACGCCCCGTCGGTCGTGGCACCTGTCACCAGCTACTATGCTCCTGTCGCCGCTCCAGTGACGTCGTACTACGCACCGGCGACTACGGCGTATTACGCACCAACGACAGCGTACTATGCGCCGAGTACGGCGTACTATGCCCCGACGACGGCCTACTATGCGCCGACGACAGCGTATTACGCACCAACGACGGCGTATTACGCTCCGGCAGTGACCAGCGCGTATTACGCTCCGGCCTACGTGTCTCCGTACTATGTGCGTCGCGGTTTGTTTGGTCGCACTTACATCGGCTGGTAGTCAGTGGGCATCGGCTGGTAGTCAGCAGACGTTGCGATACTGCACAACAGAGTCTTGACACACGAAACGTGCCGCTCGATTTCGGGCGGCATGTTTCATTTCGTCAGCCGATTTCATTTGGGCAGCAGCGCGGCCAATTCTGGATGCGGGCGGGCGATGACGTCGGCCATGATCAGCTTGCCGCCGAGCCGTTCGACTGTGGCCTTGCCACTTTCGATGGCCGACTGCACGGCCACCACGTCGCCGCGAATGATGATCGTGACGTATGCCGCGCCGATTTTTTCTTTTCCAACCAGGCTCACGGCCGCCCCTTTGAGCATCTCATCCGTGGCGTGCAGCGCCGCTACCAGCCCTTGCGTTTCCAACAGTCCAATCGCGTCGGAGTTATTCATGGAATCTTCTCGGGGGATTCTCGAATCGTAAATTCCCAGTAATGGATTGAAGACCGGCGGCTGCGCGGCCAGTGCCTGCGTCGCCTCGGTCGGCGCGGACATCACGACCATTTCAGCCGTCGTGCCCATCTGCCGGCCCAACGCCAATCCCATTTCGGCCGCTTCGCGCACGTCGCCAGGCGAACCAATCAACTTGATGCACTGCGCCGCGCTATCCGCGCTCTCGATGCCCAGAATCCGCACACCCGCGGCTTTGGCACAGCGGTCGGCCACGAGTAACGCCGGCGCAAGACCGCCGATTTCCAGCAGGGCCAGTGCGCAATCGTCTGTGGAATGAGATAAAATGGCTGACAAGTGCTTCTCGCCTCTAAATCAGTTTGAACCCAAGTATCAAAGAATAGCTTGTAATAGCCGCGAATGCACCTGGCTCTAAAACCCAGGCCGGCCTCCTCGACACCAATGGTGCCTAATGCAACGACATGCTCCCAAACTATTGGAAGTCTTGGGCATTAGCTTCGTCGTTCTATTGGTGGTGACAGTACTGTTCTTTGCGGGAAAGATCATTTGGGCCAACGTGAAAGTGGCCCAAACGATCGCTTCGCTGCGCGCGGCTGGCGAGCCAGTTGGTCTGGCGGACTTGACACCTAAACCGATACCGCCGGAAGACGACGCCGCGACCTACTTGCGCCGCGCCGCGAGCGAAAACGAGGCCATCCGAAAAGACGTCCATGTTATTTATGATGGACTGCCCGAGGCCGAACAGGAGGAGTTCGACGCGGGACAACCGAGTCCAGCGATGGTTGCCGCGATTCGCGCGGCGCTTGCTGCCCATCCAGATTCTCTGCCGCTGTTGGCCCGTGCCGCGCGGTGCTCCGACTACTACCCGCAATCGAGCGTGATCGCGGATACACAAGTCTTCATGAAAAACGTGCTTGCCAACGTGAACACGATGCGGGGCGCGGTTCGCGTCCTGGATTATCGCGTCCAATTGTCGTTGGCCGACGGACGGCCGCAAGAAGCGCTTTCCGCATGTCTGGATATGTTGCGATTGGCACGGCATTTCGATCGCGAGCCCATGCTCACCAACTATTTGCTCAACCTTGCCGTGCGCGGGGTGGCGATTCGTTCCGCCAATCGGATCTTGCGGGCCGGTCCTCATTCGGACGCCGAGCACGACTCGCTGGCGGCTGAATTGGCCTGTCACAATCTAGTGAACGCCTATCAACAAGCGTTGCGCACCGAACGTGCCTTCGGCCTGCAAAGTTTTGACGAAATGCCATCGCCGTTTTTTCACAAGGCAGATCAAAGGGATTACTTGGATCTGATCGAGGCCGGGCTGCCGGCCATGTCGACGCCCCTGGCAAACTCCAGTTCGCACGCGCAAACGGCCACCATCATTGGCAGGGCCGGTCCTCTGACCAAGCTCGTTGCCCCGGCGACTCAGGCCATGCAAGTCGCCGCCACGCGGACATTAGCCGAAATGCGCTGCCTACGAGTCTTGAATGAGCTCGTACGCCACGAACAACATGCAGAGACCGCTAAACCCGAGATCGCGGATCTTGGCTTGCCGGCCGATGTGATTGTCGATCCCTTCGACGGCAAGCCGCTTCGAGTGAAGAAGCTCGCCGACGGTTGGCTGGTGTACACGGTGGGCCAAAATCAAAAGGATGACGGCGGTAATTTGACAGACTATCAAGACGTTGGCCTGGGACCTGTGCAGACCCGCGAGCCAGAAAGCAAGACCGACAACGCCAAGAAACAATCGCCTTAGGCGCAAGGTTCAACGACTGCTTATGCCAGCCCGCGTTCTTTCAACTCGGCCAGCACGCCTTTGACGATCCGGCCAATCTGGTCCGGATCAATCTTTTGCGCGCCCACAGGACAACCGCCGATCGGCTGATCGGCAAAGCCCTCCTCGGACAACAGGCACGCCAGCGTTCGGGTAATCGTCTCCATTTTCAAATGCTGGTCCGACGAATAGGGCTGACGGCTTTCGCCCGGGTTGATGCCGCGCAGCCGCAACGCCGCGCGAAACCCTTCGGGGAAATCGGCCGAAAGCAGCATCGTGTCGAACAGCGTCACGACCTTGAATTGCAACTCACGCGCTTTTTCGATCTCATGCGCCATCGTCAGGTCATAGAGTTTTCGCGTGATCTCGGGCACGACGCCGCTGGTGGCATTCGTGCCGCCATCGCAGCCGATGAGCAGCATCGGCATGAGCGCCGAATCCCAGCCGGTCAGAAACGTAAAGTCGGGCCGGTTGGGGCGCACGGCCTGAATCATGCGAATCATGTGCGGCAAATCGCCCGACGAATCCTTGATGGCCACCACGCGCTCGCACTCCTCGCTCAACCGCTGCACGGTCGCCACGTCGATCGGCGAGGCAAACATTGGGATGTTGTAGAGCGTTACGTCGATCGGCGTGTTGTCGCCAATCTCCTTGAAATACGCATAAACAGCATTAGGACTTAGTTTGTAATAGAACGGCGAAACGATGGCCACGGCCCGGACGCCCAGGCCGTGATAATACTCGCAGGCTTTGATCGTTTCGCGCGTGTTGGCCTCGGCCGCGCCAGCCAAGATCGGCACTCGGCCTCGCGTCTGGTCGGCCATGATCGCGATGATGCGCCGCCGTTCCTCGGGCGTGAATCGCGTGAACTCGCCGGTCGAACCGTTTGGGTACAGTCCGTGTACGCCACGCTCGATGAGCCAATCGGTGTACCGCCGCAGCTCGGGCTCGTGGATGTCGCCGTGCTGGTCCAACGGCACGATATTCGGGGTAAAAATACCTTTGAGCTTGCCCTGAGTGGCCATAGCGAAGGGACTTTCTGGCGAGGACGCGTAGCAGAAGATCGCGTGGGATGCCGGCTGGAGGTTATGATCGCTAGAATGAGTGCAATCCGCAATTTCGCTAGTCTAGCTATCTAATCGTAGCTTGGAAACGGTTCCCAAGATGGCTTTTCCGCGGTGTTTTCCCTTCCGTTTCAAGATTTCCCCTCCTATTAGCTGATCACGCCCCGTGGCCCGCTCCAAGCACTCTCAACCCGGCTCCAAGATCGTCCGGCCACGGTCGCGCGACTTGGCCTCCAGAGGCATCAGCCAAAAGCTGGTGCTCGTTTGGGCGTTCCTGGCGGCCTATCTGCTGCTGTTCTTTCTTTCGCCCCTCGCCAGCACTCCTGCCAGTCAGCCGGAAAAAATGCCCCGCGGCCAATTGTGGCAAACTCTGCTGTTGGGCGACGACATACTTCGGAACTGGATTGCTGGTTGCTCCTGGGCTACGTTGACCCAGCGCGGGTTGATCCTCGCCGTGGCCGGTGCGATTCTTGTCGTAGCGCTCGCGGCAGGCTGGATCTGCCTGCGACTCGCGGGAATCGATCGCCACCTGACACGTTTGGAGCTAGCCGTTTTTTCGGCCGGAGTGGGTCTCAACCTGGTGTCGCTCGTGACGCTGGCCTTGGGACTATGCGGAATCATGCGCGCTGACGTATTCATCTCGCTCGGAGGGGTCGTGCTCACGGTCGCCAACTTCCTTTTCTGGCGGGCAACGTTCAGTGAGTCGCGAGCCGAGAATGATGTTTCGGCAAGTCTGCCAAAGCAGGGCGAGAAAGCGAGCCTGCTGCAACTCGATCGCCGCTGGCTCTGGCTCGCTCTGCCATTCGTACTGGCCATCTTCGGCAGTGCCATGCTGCCGCCAGCCGACTTCGATGTGCGCGAATATCACTTGCAAGCGCCGAAAGAGTTTTACCAGGCCGGCCGAATCGCGTTCTTGCCGCACAACATCTATGCCAACATGCCTTTGGGAACGGAAATGCTCAGCCTGCTGGGCATGGTTTTGCTCGGCGATTGGTGGACCGGCGCGCTCGTGGGCAAAACGCTGATCGCGTGTTACGCGCCGCTGACGGCGTTGGCATTATTGGCTGCCGGACGACGCTTCGTTTCGCCGTCGGCCGGAATTGTTGCGGCGCTGGTCTACATTTCCATTCCGTGGGTTGCACTGGTTTCGACTCAAGGGCTGGTCGAAGGCGGTTTTGCGTTTTACCTGCTGATCGGGTTTTACGCTCTGTTGTTGTGGCGCGAAAATCGCTTTTACCAAGACCACCCCAACAAGCTTCTGGTCTTGGCCGGGTTCTTGGCCGGTGGCGCCGTCGCGTGCAAGTATACCGCCCTCATTTATTGCATGGTGCCGTTGATCGTGGGAGTCGTCATTCAAGCAATGTTGCGCACCCGCAAATGGGTGCCACAACCGAGTCTGTTTCTTGCCATCGGCAAGCCGCTGGGAATTTTTCTGTTGGCAGCCGCCCTGGGCTGCGGACTGTGGTTTGGAAAAAACGCGGTCTTCACTGGCAATCCGACCTATCCGCTCCTGTATCGCGTATTTGGCGGAGAAACGCGGACGCCCGAAAAAGAACTGCAATGGTCGCAGGCGCACAGCGCGCCGAATTACCAGCTCAGTGATTTGGTTGGTCGCCTGACTGACGTGACATTGCGCAGCGATTGGCTTAGCCCGCTGCTCATGCCGCTTGCGTTGTTGGCGATTGTGTTTCGTTTAGGCTCCACGGATCATCCTGCTGCCATTCGCCACTCGACCGTCACGGACCATCCGGAAGCCCCGATGGCGGACGCAAAGGCACGAGGCGCCCAAGGCACCTCAGAAGCGCCCGACAATCTGACGGGATCGCAAAGTCCCCACGGTGTCCGCCTGGCGTATCTCTTGGCGGGCTATTTTGGATTCGTGTTCGCAACGTGGTGGTTTCTTACGCATCGTATCGATCGATTTTGGGTTCCAGCCCTGCCTTTGGTGGCGCTGCTAGCAGGCATCGGTGCGACTTGGAACGGATCGAAATGGTGGCGAACGACGCTCGGTGTCTTTCTAGTTGTCGGGCTCGTATTCAGCCTGCTCGTGATTTCCGGCGGACAGCTTGTGGATAGTCGTTATCTGGCCGACCTCGACGAGTTGCGCGTCGATCCGCGACGCGTCGATCCCTGGCACTTGTATTTGAATAAACATGCCGCCGACGTGAGCAAAGTGCTGTTGGTCGGTGACGCCGAGCCGTTCGATCTGGAAGTCCCGGTGCTTTACAATACGGTGTTTGACGACTGTATTTTCGAGCAACTGGCCCGCGACCGCACGAGTGCCCAAGTTCACCAGGAGCTAACCGATCGTGGGATCTCGCACATTTACGTGGCCTGGGGCGAGGTGCGACGATATCGTTCACCGGGCAACTATGGAATCACCGATTTCATTCAGCCCGAAGTGTTCGAAAAACTGGTTGCCGACGGAGTCCTCGAAGCGATCGAGCCCGTGCCGTCGATTCGCGACAATCCGGGCCAACTTTTTCACGTCTGGCCCCTGGCAAAAGCAGCAAGCGGGCAATCGGGGCACTGAACTTGCCCATCGGTCGCTGATGACATAAGCTGTCGCCTGCGGCGTTATCGTCGAAACGCGCGAATCACGGACGGTTCGCGGCACGGAGGCTTTTCGAGAGCGAACGGTATGAAACCAATTCGTCACGTGCGCCTGGGGCACTACGAAGACGAGCTTGCGGACCACTCGTCCGATGCGGATCCTTCGATCCAGCAGCAACTGGCGACAGCACTCGGGCGTACCATCGGTCGCACTCGCAATTGGCTGTTGCACCACCAGCACGCCGACGGCCACTGGGTCGCTGAGCTCGAAGGCGATACGATTCTGGAAAGCGAGTACGTGCTGCTGCTGGCTTTCCTGGGCAGGCACGACTCGACAATAGCCCGCAAGGCTGCTCAATACATTCTTGATGCACAGCTTGCCGACGGAGGCTGGGCCGCCTATCCGGGTGGCGCGGTCGATATCAGTGCCAGCGTCAAAGCCTATTTCGCGCTCAAACTGACCGGGCACGATCCCTCGACGTCGCCGATGCAGTTGGCTCGCGCGGCCATTTTGGCCCACGGCGGCGCCGATGCGGTGAACAGTTTTACGCGGTTTTATTTGGCGCTGCTGGGACAAATCTCATACGAACAATGCCCCGCGGTTCCGCCCGAGCTAGTCTTGTTGCCGAAATGGGCGCCGGTCAACCTGCACAAAGTCAGTGCCTGGTCGCGCACGATCATCGTGCCGCTCTCGATCATGTCGGCCCATCAGCCGGTGGCGAGGCTCGAGCGGCGACTCGGTATCTCCGAACTGTTTTTGAAATCCCCAGATCAATGGCCGCCTTTGCGATGTCCCGGACAGACCGGCGGCAACGGGCTGCTGAGTTGGGATCGTTTTTTTCGCACCATCGATCGTGGACTCAAATTCTTCGAGCGCCGTGGGTGGCTGCCGTTGCGCAAGCGGGCGCTGCGCGCGGCGGAAAAATGGATGGTCGATCGCTTCGCTGGCAGCGAAGGCCTGGGCGCGATTTTTCCGCCCATGATTTGGAGCATCATCGCTCTCAAGTGCCTGGGTTATGGCGAAGACAGCCCGGAAATGAAGTATTGCCACGAGCATCTGGCGGGACTTGTGATCGACGAAGATGACCGGGTCCGATTGCAGCCCTGCAAATCGCCGGTATGGGATACGGCCATCACCTTGCGTGCATTGGCCTCCAGTGGTGTGGAGCCGCACCACACGGCCTCGCGCCGCGCCGTCGATTGGCTGCTCAGCCAGGAAGTCCGCCGCCGCGGCGATTGGTCGGCCCTGGTCCGCGTCGAGCCGGGCGGATGGTGCTTCGAATATGCCAATGCGTTCTATCCCGACGTCGATGACACGATCATGGTCGTCATGGCGCTCAATAGCCAGGTCGAAAGCGCCCAAGCCACGGCCAGCGCCGGCTCACCGCGGATCGATCTCGTGGATCAACTTGCGGTGTCCAACACAAGTGAAGCACGCCAGCGGATTTCGACCCTCGACGGCTTGGCCGCCGCTCGGGCGCGAGCCGTCGCGTGGGTGCTGGCAATGCAAAATCGCGATGGGGGTTGGGGTGCGTTCGACCGCGACAACAACCACGAGTTTCTCTGCCATGTGCCGTTCGCCGACCACAACGCAATGATCGACCCCAGCACTCCCGATCTGACCGGTCGAGTGCTGGAAATGCTCGGTCAACTAGGCCGAAAAGTGGGCGACCCAGTGGTCGACCGGGCCGTCGCCTACATCCGGCGGACGCAAGAGGCCGATGGCAGTTGGTTTGGCCGTTGGGGCGTCAATTACATTTATGGGACCTGGCAGGTGCTAGTGGGACTCTCGGCAGTCGGCTTGAAGAATTACGATCCGGCCGTGGCGGCAGGTGTGAATTGGTTGCTCGCCTATCAGCAGCCTTCTGGCGCTTGGGGCGAATCACCCGACAGCTACGCCACGCCCCACCTGCGCGGCCAGGGCCCCGCGACCGCCTCACAGACGGCCTGGGCCTTGCTGGGTCTGCTCTCCGCCGGCCTTGCAGACCATCCGGCGGTCAGCCGAGGCATGCGCTACTTGCTCCGCAAACAATGTGAGGACGGAACCTGGTATGAGCCGGAATTCACCGGCACTGGCTTCCCGCAAGTTTTTTATTTGCGGTATCACTATTACCCAATCTACTTCCCGCTGTTGGCCCTGTCTCAATGGGCCGCGGCGATTGATCGCGACGCCGGCCATCAAAGCCGGGCCGTCGTTTCCTAAAACACCATCGCAAACACGTTTCTGGGAGAGTTCGGATGCGCTTCCCGTTTTCGCTAACACGCACGATGACCACATACCTGCTCAAGAAGAAGCTGGCAGGCGTGAAAAAGTTTCCGCTCGTGCTGATGCTCGAGCCGCTGCACGCCTGCAATTTGACTTGCACCGGCTGCGGCCGAATTCGCGAATATGCCACCACGATCAAGGACAAGCTGACGGTCGATGAATGCCTGGCGGCGGTCGACGAGTGCGGTGCGCCCTGCGTGAGCATCTGCGGCGGTGAACCCATGATCTATCCCTGGATCGAAGAGCTCGTGGCCAAAATCCTCGAACGCAAGAAACATATTTATCTGTGCACCAACGGTATGTTCACGCGCAAGAAGCTTTCGGGCTTCAAGGCCACCGACCGCTTTTTCTGGAACGTCCACTTGGACGGCATGGAAGCCACGCACGACAAGGCCGTCGAGCGCGAGGGTGTGTTCGCCGAAGCCGTCGAAGGCATCAAAGCCGCCAAGGCCGCGGGCTTTCTGGTGTGCACCAATACGACAATCTATAAAGACACGGACATGCACGAGATTGCCGTGCTCTTGGGCTACTTGACTGAGTTGGGCGTCGATGGGTTCATGATGTCGCCGGCTTACGGCTATGCGGCGGTGCAAGACACGAATCCCTTGGGCGCGCAGCAAATCTTCATGACGCGCGACGACATTCACACCAAGTTTCGCGAAGCCAAGCAACTGCTGTCGGCATATCGGCTCAACACTTCGCCGGTATATCTGGAATTCTTGCGGGGCGAGCGCGAGTTGAAGTGCGCGGCCTGGGCCAACCCGACTCGCAACCTGAAGGGCTGGAAAGGTCCCTGCTACCTGATTACCGAC
>JAYVCO010000573.1:0-5352 GCA_043749935.1 Planctomycetia bacterium | reverse complement strand
TTGCGCCGTGACCAGCAATTGCTCGGCCCGTTTTCGCGCCCGAGCCAAATCGGCTTCGCCTTGGTTTTCGGTAATTCGAATCTGGATCCGCGAATTGCTCAACTCGGTTTGCTTGGCCGCGATGGCCTGCGCTTCGTTCAGCTCGCGCAGTTTTTCGCTGGCTGCGCGCTGGCGTTCGAACGTTTCGATCTGCTCGATCGACAACTGCCGCAGTCGCAACTGTTCGAGCAGGGTTTCAATCTTGCCGCCGGCCTCGGCCGTGTCGGGCTTGCCGATCAGCACGTCGACGCACTCGATGTCAAACTCGCCAAACCGCTTGCGCAGCTCGTTTCGCGCCTCGAGTTGAATCGCGTCGCGCTGGTGCAGCAATTCGAGCATGGTTCGCTTGTGGGCCACGTCGCGAAAGTAAGCGCTCAGCATCGGATCGAGCGTTTGCGTGATCAACTTCTTCACGTCGCCAAACCGCTGAATCACGTTAGGTGCTTTCTGGTAATCGATGTGCACCACCACGGACAAGGGCAGCAATGGCTCGTAAGCGTCCTTGGTCACCAGGTCGATCGAGCGCAGACTCTCGTCGTATTTATGCGCTTCGCTGCGGCCGGTAATCCAGTGCAAGACGAAATTCGTCGTGGGCACCAGAATGATATTGCCGGCGTAGGTGTTGAACGCATACTTGCCCGGCCCAAACGGCCGCTCCCACACGCCGCGTTCGCCCTCGGCCACGCGTTCGCCGTGGCGAAAGGCAACGCCCGACAGATCGACGCCAGCCCGGCCATAATAGCTGACAACGACGCCTACATAGCCAATGGGCACGACGGTCTTGGGTATCATTTCGATCGTCGCGAACCAGCGGTTGATGAAGTACGTGCCGTCGGTCAGAGGAATATACTGCCTTCCACGCCGGCCACCTCCGGCCAGAAAGGCTTCGGTGTCCTGGTAGTTGTTGTGGTAGTTGGGGTCCGAAGCTTCCGTCCCCACGGGCGGAGCGATGATTTCGCCAGCGCCCAGCGAAGGACCGTCGTGTACCGTGACAATGCCAATGCTATCGACCACACCAGTCGCGTCGGGGCCGGCCGACTCGGGCACTTGCATAGCCGCGCCGACGACGACAGGGCTAAACCCGTCGCACTCGGCTAGCGCGCTTTGCCAACTAGCCAGCATCTTGAGCGAATTGTTGTCGTGGACTTTGTTCAATTGGTACACGGTGTTTTCCGTGATCACGACGAAAACTGCCAGGTTGATGGCATACACGCCTTCGCGCAAGACGGACCGCTGGCGGCCGCGTTGACCGCAGGGTCCACCTTCGTCAGCCGCGCTGCCGGCCAGGAACGCCCGTGTGTCTTGAAAGTTCAAACATTCGACCACGCGGCCGAGCGTCTGGCTGGCTTCGAGCGGCTCGCCGTCGCGAGCATAGACGTAGCCGAGTTGGCTCTGGGGAATGGTCACCAACCGCACGCGATGGATGCGATACTGCCATCGCCAAAAACCAAAGTGAAAGCCGCCGCGCAGCACGTCGGCCTGAAAGCCCGCCTCATCGTGCAGTGCGATAATGCAGCCTTCGCCGACCGAGCCGGTGCGACTCCAGAGCTTCTCGACAATCCCAACGAAGTTGTTGGGGATGTAACGCAGGCCCATCAGCTCCCACAGTAGCAGGAACCCAAGCAGCAGCAGCACTGCGTACTTTCCGCTGGTCAGAAGCGTAAACAATGAACTCGCGTCGGGAATCGCAGCCACCACGCCCGAAAGAACTAGAAACATCGATACCGTATGCATACAAAAAACCGCTCCTTTGCGCGGCTCGTACTGATTCGCTGTGTTTTTTGAAACGTCCACATATACGTCAGCCCCAATAGCCGCATTGGGCGCTATTATAAAGTAGCTTTGAAATTGGCTTCGCGGATCGCGTTGTAACTCTCGGCAGCTAGGGAATTCGGCATAACTTATGCGTGCGTGCAATAAGTCGAATAACCTGAATCGGTTGCGATAGGACCGCTGGCGGTTACGTGAAGTCGATCGCAAATGGAAGTGAGCAGATAAGCCGACTTGACACGCTTTAGAAAGTGATACCGAAAACACGGAACCGAGGCAGTTGCGAAGCATCCTCTATTCGCTGGCGGCTAGCTATTTTTCATCCAATAATCTCGCATCAACTCCGTCGACCAGGCCGGCTGCCTGACCGGACTGCGCGGAAGAAACTCGATCATCACGGGTTTGATATCCAGCACGGGCGTGCCGTCGACTGTGTCGAGTCCGGCGACCGTGAGGATCCGGCCATCGCGTTTCACGACCTCGACGATGGTCGCGCCCAGTCGATTCGGACGGTCTTTCGCACGCTGAGCGAAAATGCCGACGCGCGGCCATTGGCGATTTCCGCGAGGATGTCGCGACCCTCGCTCGACCACCGATTCGGCGACCTGGTCAAAGAAGTAGATTATTTCCGCGTGCGAGAAGTCCGTCAGCCCATCGAGGCACTCGGGCGAAAGTTCGTCCACAAGCTCGATCCGCGCCGGCACTCGGTCCCAATCGTCGTCCTCAAGTTTGCGCCGCTCACTGCGGACATAGCCAATCGGCTGGAGATGAATCATGGTTGCTCGCGCCAGCCCCTTTCTCGTTCGTTGCAGTGTCTCGATCAGTTCAGTCCGACTTGGCTATTGCCCCAAGGGCTGTCCACGCAGTGCCTCGGGGCCGTTTACAGGACTGACTCTGGCCGGAGCGGCATGAAGGAATTGTACTACGTATCCGGTCGCGGACTCCGGTTCGCCGGTCGGAAAATCGGTGCTGAGAATCTGCGCGCCGCTGGCGAGCGCCGCTTCGAGGCGCGTTGTCCTGTCAGTCGCGCCGGGTTTTACATTGGCATCGGCGCGTGTGCGAATAAAGTACCCGGCTTTGGCCAACCGCGGGATATCGGGTGAGCGTGGATTGTCGAGCACGAGCGTGGCTCCATCGTCGCGCGTTTCGTCGGAACGGACGAACATCACGCGGCCGCGGAGCGAAGAGTGGCCTTGCAAATACAAATCGCGCTGCTTGCCGTTGTCGTGCAGAATGAAAAACACCTTGCCGCGGCTGGCGGCCACGGTCGGCCAGCCGGTCGTGCGGACCGCTTCGCGCAGCGTCGCCGCATTGCCGCGCACGTCGTCGGGTGAGATCCGTCGTTCGGGCGGGAAGCCCGCGTTCAAGACTTCGTCGAGCCGATCGAGTCCCGCGGCATCGACCTCTTGAATCCGTTGATCGAGCCGCGGGCCTTCTTTTTTCAGCTCGAACAGAAACGAAATCGGCAGATGTCGCGGATGGGCGTCCGACCATTTGTGCACCGTGGCCAGCGCATCGCTAAGCCGGCGGCAGGTCGTCCCTTCATCGAGCAACGGCACGTGAAACACCTCAAAGGCGCCTTCGCGATCGTGCAAGTCGAGCTCGAAGCTGCGCACGCCACGATCCAGTTGCACGTCGAGCGTCGCGTGATTGTAGTTCCAATCGGCGACGTCTCGGTTGGACTTGCCAGGTACGCGAATGTGGTAGCTGTTGTGCGTGCCAATGAACTGAAGCTGATTGATGCGCAGATTCTCAAGTTCCGTCGTCTCCGCCGAGAAGACTATGGCCGAGATGGCGGCTGAGAGTAGTAAACCAACCACATAATTGTGTCGTGTGATCATTGCGACTGCTCCATTTGACATCGGATCCGTGCAAACGAGGAATTAAGGTATCGTACCCGTTGACGGAGGCTTTCTTGCCGCTCATCATCTACGCAATGCCAGCTCAGGTTGGCAATGGAATCTGGACATCGAAGATACAAACTTGATTAGGGTTTTACGAGGCAATTATGAAACGGACTTGGCTTTCTGGCTTAGCGGCGTTTTTGCAAATGCTGGCGATTAGCACGTCTCTGTTAGCGGTTGAGGTGCAAAACGTCGTCGTCTACCGCGAGCCGGGGCGATTTGGCGGCTGGCCGGCCAATCATGGAATGTGGAGCTGGGGCAACGAGTTGCTAGTCGGCTTCAGCGCTGGCTATTTCAAGGACCACGGGCCGAAATTCCATGCAATCGATCACGACCGGCCGGAAGAACATTTGCTGGCTCGCAGTTTGGATGGTGGGCTGACTTGGAAAGTCGAAAACCCGGCGGAGCAGGGTGCGCTGATTCCGCGCGGCAAGGCGCTGCACGGCACCGAGCTGCCGCGAGTCGTCGATCGTCCTTGGATCGATTGCCCCGGCGGCATCGACTTCACGCATCCCGATTTTGCCATGACGCTGAGGATGTCGGACAACAACGGCGGCATCTCGCGGTTCTATTACTCGTACGATCGAGGTCACACGTGGCAAGGGCCGTTCAAGTTTCCGCTGCTCGGCCAGTCGGGCATTTCGGCCCGCACCGATTACATCGTCAACGGCAAGCACGACTGCCTGGTGTTCTTGACCGCTTCGAAGAGCACTGGCGGCGAGGGGAGACCGCTGTGTGCCCGGACGACCGATGGCGGCAAGACCTGGACCTTCGTCAGTTGGATCGGTCCGGAGCCGCCCGGCTATTCGATCATGCCCTCGACGATTCGGCTCGGCGGGCAGGAACTGCTCTCGGCCATCCGACTTCGCAATGGAGAACCGAGCTGGATTGAGGCCTGGTATTCGCCCGATTTGGGCGAACATTGGGAGCTGCGCGACAAAAAGGTGGCCGACACGGGCGAAGGCAGTCCGGCGGCGATGCTCAAGTTGCAAGACGGCCGGGTTTGTATCAACTACGGCGTGCGAGCCACGCCGCTCGGCATGCGTGCCAAGCTGAGCCGCGACGGCGGCAAGACCTGGGGCAAAGAAATCATGCTCCGCGACGACGGCGGCGCTCGCGACCTGGGCTATCCGCGCGCGATCCAACGTCCCGACGGCAAAGTGGTGACCGTCTATTATTTCAACGACGATCCCAAGCAAACCCGCTTCATCGCGGCCAGCATTTGGGATCCGTCCAAAGTGCAAGACTGAACGTCGTCCGCGATTGGTTCCCAGTATCTCAGCTCGCTGTCAATGCACGTCGCGAGTTCATGATGTCCGCCAGCGTATTTGAAGCCATTCGCGAATTCCTGCTGGCACGAGGCGTGCCGTTTGTCGAGAAGCAGCACGAAGCGACGCACACGTCAGAGCAATCGGCCCGAGCGAGAGGCGAATCGCTAAAGATCGGCGCCAAGGCGCTGGTCGTAAAGACCGACGATCAATATCGGCTGTTCGTGTTGCCGGCCGATCGCAAACTCGATTCGCTCTCGGTCAAGCGACAACTGGGCGTCAAAAAGACGCGCTTTGCCGATGCGTCGGAACTGCTCGAGCTCACGGGCCTCGTGCCAGGCAGCGTTCCGCCATTTGGCCGGCCGATTTTG